>CASEDW010000058.1 GCA_949286775.1 uncultured Eubacteriales bacterium
GGTAAGATCGGGAATCATGACTGTTTTGCAGCCCGCTCTTGCAGCTGAAAGAGCTCCATTTGGAGAATCTTCGACGGCGATCGTTTCGTTTGGATTTACTCCCAACTGGCGGCAGGCTTCAAGATATACGTCGGGAGAGGGTTTCCCTTCAGGAACATCCTGAGCGGACAGAACACGGTCAAAATATTTAAGAAGACCGACTGCTTCAAGCTGTTCTTTTGCTGAATCGGCGTTGGTAGCTGTAGCGACTGCAAGTATACATCCTTTTTTGGCAAGTTCCTCCAGGGCTTCGACGGCAAAAGGCTTAAGGTCTACGCCGTTTTTTGATATAAGATCCAGAAAAATCTTTGTTCGCAGAGGGCGTATGTCATCCCAGGAAAGCTTTCCATTGGTAATTTCTTTTACATAATCATATACAAAGGGTTTTCCGAGGCTGCGGAATCCGAGAGCCTGCGTGCGTGTTATTGGGTATCCTGCTTCTTTGAACGCTCCGAGATAGCTTTTAAGATAATGTTTTTCGGTGTCCACGAGCGTTCCGTCTTTATCAAATAAAATTGCTTTTATCATATAATTCTCCTGTTATCGATATATTTTAATCTTGAGAGAACAAATCAAATTTTTATACGTACTTTGTCGGCATTGATTACGACTAAAAATTAAGAAAACAAGTTTTTATACGTAAGCTAAGTTCAAGATTACGCTAAAATTAGCAAAATCACATATATTCCGAAATAATAATCTGAAGAGTTTTTCTTCCGCGGTATTCATTTATTGAAGGATAGTACGCGATAGAGACCGTATCGCGGGATTTTACATAATCTAAAAAACTCAGAGCGTCTCCAAAATAAATTGCGTCAATATAAAAAGAGTCCTTATCCGAGACTGTCATTTTTACGGCGTTGCCATTTTTTCCTACGATAATCGGCCGTATTACCTTAACGCCTTTTTGAGCGAAAAGAGGTTTTTCGTTTCCTTTGCCGAAGGGGCGTATCTTTTCGATATCGCATACAAGGCCTTCTGAAATATAGCTTAACGGCATCACCATGTCAAGACGCAGTTTCCGGATCAGATCGTCGTCAGTCAGGACGCAGTTATCGTTTATGGTTTTTCTGAAAACGTCCACATTTTCAAGATTTATTGACAGTCCGGCGGCAAGGGGATGTCCTCCGAATTTTATAAAAAGATCTTTGCATTTGCTCATCTCCTCAAACATCGAAAATTCTTCGATCGAACGCCCCGAGCCTTTAACGGCGTTTTCAGAATCTGTCAGTACAAAAGAAGGTTTGTTGAATCGTTCACGAAGTCTGCCTGCTATTATGCCGGCGAGACTTTCATGACAGTCGGGAAGATAAACGACGAGAACGCGGTCATTTTTGACAGAAGTAGTTTCAACGATTTCAACTGCTCTTTTGGCGTATTCTTCCGTCATGTCTTTGCGGCTCTGATTCAGATTGATAAGTTCAGAGGCAAGGGTAAGAGACTCGTCGTCATCAGAAGATATCAGAAGCGAAAGAGCTTTTTGAGCCGTTTCAAGGCGGCCGCTGGCGTTTAAGCACGGTCCGATTACAAATCCTATTTTATAAGTATCTATTGCGGCGGGGTCGAGATTGTTGAGTCTTATTAGCGCATTTAATCCCGGATTAGATGTTTTTGACAGGCGTTTTAATCCTTCTTTTACGATTATCCTGTTTTCGCTTTTCAGCTCGACGATATCGCCTACTGTCGCTATCGCCGCGAATTCAACGAGATTTTCAAACTCAGACGTGGGAACGCCTGATTTCTCGAACAATACCTGAATGAGTTTCCATGCGATGCCCGCTCCGCAGAGTTCTTTAAAAGGATATCCGCAGGAAGCCTGCTTAGGGTCGACAACGGCGTCGGCAGGAGGTATTATCTGCGTCATGAGTTCAGGATCAAACGGAACCTCATGGTGGTCGGTGACTATAACAGTCATGCCGAGATCTTTTGCGTGCTTAATCTGTTCATACGCCGCGATGCCGTTGTCACATGTAAGGAGGGTGTCGATATTGTCATTGTGTGCCTCAGTAACGAAAGCGTCGTTGAGTCCGTAACCGTCTTTTATTCTGTCGGGAATCCGTTCATCCACGACGGCGCCGAGACGCTTCAGACCTGTTAAGAGTATGTATGTTGACATTACGCCGTCGATATCGTAATCGCCGATAATGCGGATTGTTTTTTGTTCGGCTATTTTAATAAGTAATAAATCGGCTGCTTTTTCCATATCCTTCATAAGGATCGGAGAGTAAAGATCGGAAAGAGTGCCGTTCAGATACATATTGATGTCGGCATCTTCTGTAACGTCTCTGTTACGTATAAGGCGTGCTGTGACCTGATCTATGTGATATTTTGCCGCTATATTCTTAAAATCAGCTTTTTTCATGCTGACTATCCATTTTTTCATTGAGTTCTCCCGGAAATTTATATTTTAGAGTAAGATATGATGATACAACTATATAAAATATGTATAAATTATTCAAGAGTTGTAATATGGACAGAGGTGGTTTTAAGTGTTATAATGCGGTCGGTATGTAAAAAGATATAGTATTTATTTAGAGATTCTTAAGGAGGAAACAAAACAGGTTATGGCAAGAAAAATGAAAACCATGGATGGAAACACAGCCGCTGCTCACGCGTCTTATGCGTTTACGGATGTCGCTGCTATCTATCCTATCACACCATCTTCACCTATGGCTGAGCATACGGACGAGTGGGCTACACAGGGACGCAAAAACATGTTCGGACATGAAGTGCAGATCACAGAAATGCAGTCAGAGGCAGGTGCGGCAGGCGCTGTTCACGGATCGCTTGTAGCAGGCGCTCTTACTACGACATATACAGCGTCACAGGGACTTCTTCTCATGATCCCTAACCTCTATAAAATAGCAGGCGAGCATCTTCCGGGCGTATTCAACGTATCAGCCCGCGCGGTAGCTTCACATGCCCTCAACATCTTTGGAGATCACTCAGACGTATACGCTTGCCGTCAGACAGGATGCGCTATGCTTTGCGAATCATCAGTTCAGGAAGTTATGGATCTTACTCCTGTAGCGCACTGCGCAGCTATTGAAGGAAAGATTCCGTTTATCAACTTCTTCGACGGATTCCGTACATCACATGAGCTTCAGAAGATCGAAACATGGGATTATGAGGATCTTAAAGAGATGGCTCCTATGGACGCTATCAACGAATTCAGAAAAACAGCTTTAAATCCTAACCATGCTTGTCAGATGGGATCAGCTCAGAACCCTGATATTTTCTTCCAGGCAAGAGAGACAGTAAATACTTCTTATAAAGAGCTTCCGGCTATCGTTGAGAAGTATATGAATAAAGTCAACGAAAAACTTGGCACGGATTATAAATTATTCAACTATTACGGAGCGCCTGACGCAGAGCATGTTATCATCGCTATGGGCTCTGTATGCGAAACTATCGAAGAGACTATCGATTATTTAAGAGGTCTCGGACGCAAAGTCGGCGTAGTTAAAGTACGCCTTTACCGTCCGTTTGTTCCGGAAAAACTTATCGAAGCTATTCCTGATACTGTAAAACAGATCTCTGTTCTTGACAGAACAAAAGAGCCGGGAGCTATCGGCGAGCCTCTTTACCTTGACGTTCTTGCTGCTCTTAAATTCAGCAAATTCGATCAGGTTCCTGTTTACACAGGCCGTTACGGACTTGGTTCAAACGATACTACACCGGCGCAGATCGTTGCTGTTTATGACAACACAGAAAAGAAAGAGTTTACTATCGGTATCGTAGACGATGTTACAAACCTTTCGCTTCCGGTTGGAGCTCCTATCGTTACAACTCCTGAAGGAACAATCAACTGCAAGTTCTGGGGACTCGGAGCTGACGGTACTGTAGGCGCTAATAAGAACTCAATCAAGATCATCGGTGACAACACAGACATGTACGCTCAGGCTTACTTTGATTATGACTCAAAGAAATCCGGCGGTATCACAATGTCACACCTCCGCTTCGGAAACAAACCGATCAAATCAACATACCTCATCCATAAAGCAAACTTTGTAGCATGCCACAACCCGGCATATATTACAAAGTACAACATGGTTCAGGAGCTTGTTGACGGCGGTACATTCCTTCTTAACTGCAAATGGGATATGGAAGGACTTGAGAAACATCTTCCGGGAGCGGTAAAAGCATATATTGCTAACCACAACATCCAGTTCTACACAATCGACGGCGTTAAGATCGGTATTGAAGTAGGCATGGGACCGACAAGGATCAATACAATCCTTCAGTCTGCATTCTTCAAGCTTGCTAACATTATTCCTCAGGAAAAAGCTATCGAGCTTATGAAAGCGGCCGCAAAAGCTACTTACGGACGTAAGGGCGACGATGTAGTTGCTAAAAACTGGGCGGCTATCGACGCCGGAGCAGATCAGGCAGTTAAAGTAGAAGTACCTGAAAGCTGGAAGAACGCTGATCAGAACGATGGCATTACATTTACACATACGGATAAAGGAAGCAAAGAGCTTCAGGATTTCGTAAACAATATTCAGTCAAAAGTAAACGCACAGGAAGGAAACGACCTGCCTGTATCAGCGCTTATGCCATACATGAACGGTTATACTCCGTCAGGCGCTGCGGCATACGAGAAACGTGGAGTTGCGGTATCAGTACCTGTTTGGGATTCAACAAAATGTATCCAGTGTAACAGATGTTCATACGTATGTCCTCACGCTGTAATCCGTCCGGTAGCTATTTCACCTGAAGAACTCAGCGCTTCACCTGTAGCTATCAACGCTATCGACCTTAAACCTGCGGTAGGAGATTACAAGTTTACAATCAGCGTTTCAGCTCTTGACTGTACAGGATGCGGATCATGCGTAAATGTTTGTCCTGCAAAAGAAAAAGCCATCACAATGACACCGCTCGATGACGCTGTATTCCAGCAGGCACAGTTTGATTACACAGTAACTCTTCCGGACAAAGAAGATGTTATCGCAAAATATAAAGAGACAACAGTAAAAGGAAGCCAGTTCAGAAAACCGCTCCTCGAGTTCTCAGGCGCATGCGGCGGCTGCGGCGAGACTCCATATGCTAAGCTCATCACACAGCTTTTCGGCGACAGAATGTACATCGCCAACGCTACAGGATGTTCTTCAATCTGGGGTAACTCATCACCTTCGACGCCTTATACAACAAACTTCGAAGGAAAAGGACCGGCATGGAATAACTCACTCTTCGAGGACGCTGCTGAGTTCGGATACGGTATGCTTCTTGCGCAGAACGCTCTCCGCGACGGAATCAAAGAGAAAGTTGAAGTTATCCTTGGAAGAGAAGAAGCTGATCCTGCTATCAAAGCAGCAGCAAAAGAATGGCTTGATTCCTTCGGCGTAGGCATCGCTAACGGCGCGGCTTCTGATAAACTCATCGCGGCTATCGAAGCAAAAGCAGACAGATGCGACGAATGCCAGTATATTCTTGACAACAAAGATTTCCTCGCTAAGAAATCACAGTGGGTATTCGGCGGCGACGGATGGGGATACGATATCGGCTTCGGCGGCGTAGACCACATCCTTGCATCAGGAAAAGATATCAACGTAATGATTTTTGATACAGAGGTTTACTCAAATACAGGCGGTCAGGCTTCTAAAGCTACTCCTACAGGAGCAATCGCTCAGTTCGCTTCAGGCGGAAAAGAAGTTAAGAAGAAAGATATCGCTTCTATAGCAATGAGCTACGGATATGTATATGTCGCTCAGATCGCTATGGGCGCTGATATGAACCAGACTGTAAAAGCAATCGCTGAGGCGGAGGCTTATCCGGGACCATCGCTTATCATTGCTTACGCACCATGTATCAACCATGGTATCAAGAAAGGCATGTCAAAAGCTCAGACAGAGGAAGAGCTTGCCGTTAAATCAGGATACTGGCATCTGTTCAGATACAATCCTGCTCTTAAAGAGGAAGGAAAAGCAGCGTTCGCTCTTGATTCAAAGGCTCCTACAGAGTCATATCAGGAATTCCTTGACGGAGAAGTACGTTATAATTCTCTTAAACGCGCTAATCCTGCTAAAGCAGAGAGACTCTTTGCTAAATCTGAGGCGGAAGCTAAAGAAAGATATGAGTACCTGAACAAACTTATCGCTCTATACGGAGAGGATAAATAAAAAGAATAAGTAATATCAAGGGACGTTTTCTCAAATGGGAAGCGTCCCTGATTTTTTTTAATTTCAATTTGACCATTCGCCGTATAAAATTTATAATTTAATCAGCAATATTTTTCAGGGAGACTTGCTTGCGATATTATGTTTAATATAAAGAAACCGATGTGTATTTTTATAGCTTTGACGCTTGTATTTTCAGCTGCCGGATGTTCATCAGGCGGCGGATCAGGCGTGTCTTCAGATGGCGGACATAATATGGCGGATTCATCAAATGAGCCTGAAGAACATAGAGAAACCCACACGGAATTTCTGACTGCGGATCCGTCAGGAGAAGTCGTCTATGGAGACGAAACGGCTTCTATAGACGCTTCGAACACAGGAGACGGTTATGTCTGCGTATTTTACAATGGTAATTCAGAAAAAGCGAAGACCCAGATCGTAGATCCGAATGGTGAAAAATACATTTACAATCTCGTAAAAGGCGAGGAGAATATATTTCCATTTTCAGACGGCGACGGAAAGTACGAAGTTTCAGTGCTTGAACACATCGAAAATTCATCCTATGCGGTTCTGTTGTCTCAGGAAATAGATGTAAAACTGAAAGACGAGTTTACGCCGTTTTTGTATCCTAATCAGTATGTGCAGTTTAAAAAAGGCGACGATGTGACCACTCTTGGCATAGAATTGTCAGATGAGTCTTCAAACGACATAGATTATCTGACACAGGTTTATCATTATGTGATAAACAATATTTCATATGACGTGGATTTTGCCGAAGAAGTCACTACTATATATATTCCGGATCTATCGAAAACCCTCGAAACAAAAAAGGGAATCTGTTTCGATTACGCGTCCCTTATGGCGGCGCTGCTTAGATCCCAGGGAATCCCTACGAAGCTTGTATTCGGATACTCAGGAACTTTGTATCACGCCTGGATAAGCGTATATACTGATGAGACAGGATGGCTTGACAATGTGATACAGTTTGACGGCCATACGTGGTATCTTCTCGATCCGACGCTCGCGGCTAATAATCAGGAGAGCTTTACGCGCGATTATATAAGCAACGGCGACAATTATACAGAAAAATTCAAGTATTAATCAAAATGAGTTGCCAGGGCGAAAGACTCTGGAAAAATTAATTAAACTTAATGAGGTGCCTTCATGAAACAAAAAAAGAATTTAAAACCTCTGTCATTTTCCGAGATATCTCTGTTCTGCGAGCAGCTTTCGATGACGCTGCGCGCCGGAATTTCAGCGGCGGAAGGAATACGTATTCTCTATGACGAGTCGAAAAACGCTCAGGAACGTGAAATTTTAGGATGTATTATAGAACATTTGGAAAATCTTGAAAGTCTTCACGATTCTCTTGCGGCTTCGAAGGTTTTTCCAAAATATATGCTGAATATGATACGTATAGGAGAAGAAACAGGAACGCTGGATGAAGTTACGGCTTCTTTAAGCGAATATTACGATCATGAAGACTCAGTAAAAAAATATATAAGAGAGTCAGTAACTTCGCCTGTCATAATGTCCTCGATGATAATAGCGGTAATTATAGTACTGCTTGTGAAAGTAATGCCGATATTCAATCAGGTATATATGCAGCTTGGCTCAGAACTTACCGGATTTTCAGGATTTCTTCTTGAGCTTGGAAACGCCATCGCCACATACAGTATTCCTATTATTCTCATAGCGGCATTAATAGTATTTTTGCTGATATTTGGCTTCAGAACAGAAAAAGGAAAAAACATAAGACGTGATCTCGCGTATAAAACGGGTATTTCAAAATCTTATTTTGAAGATCTTGCGGCTATGCGCTTTGCAGCGGGCATGGCGCTTGTGTTAAAAACGGGCATGTCGCCTGACAGCGGTATAGACCTCGTAAGCGATTCCGTCGAAGATCCGTTTTTCGCAGAAAAACTTGAAATTGTCAAAAGCAAACTTCATGAAGGAGTAAGTTTCACTGACGCTGTCTTTGACGCCGGAATCTTTTCAGGAAGCTACGCGCGTATGCTCAGCGTAGGAAGCAGATCGGGCGCGACCGATACCGTGATGGCAAGAATAGCCCAGCTGTATCGTGAAAATGTGAACACGCGGGTAAGGAATCGCATTGCCAGAATAGAACCGGCTCTCGTCATAACGATGTCAGTTTTTGTCGGATGTATCCTTCTCTCTGTAATGCTTCCGCTGATAGGAATCCTGTCGGGTATCTGATGATACCAAGGATTTCAAGAGTGCGTAGCACGTAGAAATCCGTGGTATCATGAGGTTAAGATACATTTTTATATTAATACGAACGCCGCGAAAAACGGCTGAATGGAGAAGAATCATGATTCGTTTTCAACGTGGATCAAATTCAAAAAAAATACCCGGATTTTTGTTTTCTGTTTTGCTGTTCGCTGTAATACTGATCATTTTTCTGCTGGCGACGGGCACATTTTCAAACGGATCTGTTGAGCGGCAGAAATCGATTTTGTCAAATTCTTTAAGCAGAATCATTTCTTTTTGCTACGCGAACGAAGGAGCTTATCCGGAATCACTTTCATATATAAAAGAAAATTACGGTCTGACATATGATGAATCGGTTTTCTATGTGGACTATACGATACAGGGATCAAACATATACCCGGAAGTTACTATCATCGAAAAATAATTGTTTTGTGAGGTGGACTCTGTGAATAATCAAAGCATGTCAGGAAGAGGACGAAGCGCGAATATTCTTTTTCCAATGGCGCTGTTTTTCGCTTTTGCTATAAGCGCGCTCGTTGTGGTTCTGTTTGCCGCGTCCGTATACAAAAATACTGTGGAATCCTCCACACAAAACGACACTATCAAGACGGCGCTTTCATATCTGCTTGAAAAGCTTCACAATACTGACAGCGCCGATACCGTTTTTTTGCTTGACGATAAATTTGACGATGCCATAGTTGAGGGAATAGACGAAGCCCTTGTGCTGAAAACAAACTACAACGACGCGTCATATTATACTTTTATCTATGTTTATGATGAATCGCTTTGCGAACTTTTAGCAAAAGAAGGAAGCAGCGTATCGGCGTCGGCGGGAACGAAGATACTTTCTTCGATTTCAAAACTTGAGACTGAAACGCTATCTGATGATCTGTTTAAATTTACATGTTACGACACATCAGGAAACAGCGCTTCACAGATTGTCTACCTGCGCAGCGATAATGCAGCCGTCTGACGATCGGTTATTGGAGGATTATTATGAATAATCAGAAAAAAACAGGTTCATCTCTGTTTCTGACGGAGCTTGTGATCGCCATACTGTTTTTTGCGGTCGCGGCAACGGTCTGCCTGCAAATAATAGTCAGATCGCATATACTTACCAGGGATTCAAAAGAATTAAATACGGCTGTTTCGGCATGTTCGTCCATATCTGAACTTGTATCGGGAGCCGGTTCATTTGAAGACGCATGCCGTCTTATACAGGAAGTCTTTCCGACGGCTGAAGAAGAGCCTGAAGAAACGTCTTTTACATTATATTATGACAAAAACGGACAGATGACGGATTCTGGCGAATGCGAAAATATTCAGGATATAAAACTGTCCCATGACGAAAATTTTATATACTGCAGCCAGAAATTCACAGACAGCAGTAAGGATGAGATTATCTATGAACTTGAAACTGTCCATCATATAAAAAGGAGGGCAGTAGGATGAGAACTTCAAAAAATGATTCTTCTTTTATCCATACCGGCGCTTCGATGCTTATGGTGGTTTTTATAATTATAGTTCTGATAACTTTTTCCGCGGCAATTTTGATATCGGCTGATAACGACAGCACGCTGACGGAGAAACTTGCCGAGAACAAAACCGATTATTATATGGCTTCAAATCGCGGCGAAGAAATTCTTGCGGATGTGGACAATGCATTAGAATCTGCATATTTAAATGCTTCGGATGAAGACGGGTATATGTCATCGGCAAAAGAAAATATCTCAAAACTGTCGTTTGATTTTACTTCTATCGAATTTACCAAGGACGATACGTTTACTTATTCGATAGAGATTTCCAAAGACAGGGCACTTGAGATCATGGTTCAGATATGTATCCCTAAGGAAAACGACGGCGGATTTTACCGTATACTGCAATGGAAGTCGGTTTCGGTAAAAGAGTGGAACGGCGATGACAGTTTAAACGTCTATCGTCCGGGAAATTAGGAATTCTTATATAGTAGAAAGAAGGTTTGCTATGAATATAGGAGAAATTTTTGAAAAGGCTCTTGAAAACAATGTTTCTGATGTTTTTATCATTGCAGGACGTCCCGTTTCTTTTAAGAAAAAAGGACAGATAGAACTTTATTCAGAAGATATGATGATGCCGGACGATACGGCGCGTCTTATTACGGAAATATATCAGCTGGCCGGCGAGAGAGATATTTCGACGCTCTATAAAAGCGGCGACGATGATTTTGCCGTTTCGTTAAAGGGGATCGGACGCTTCCGTGTAAATACGTTTAAACAAAGAGGAAGTCTTTCGGCTGTTATCAGGGTTATAAACAGCACGATTCCTGATCCCGACGAATTTAATATTCCTCCTTACCTTATGACTCTCGCGGAGACTCAGAAGGGGATGGTGCTGATAACAGGACCTGCGGGATCGGGAAAATCCACAACTCTCGCATGCATGGTAGATCATATCAATAAAACCCAGAACAAGCATATCATAACTCTGGAAGATCCGCTGGAGTTTCTGCACCGACACAATAAATGCATAGTGAGCCAGCGTGAGATCAAAATAGATACGTCAAATTATGTAGCCGCATTAAGAGCGGCGCTTCGCCAGAGCCCTGACGTAATTTTGCTCGGTGAAATGCGCGACTATGAAACTATGGAAGTCGCTACTACGGCAGCTGAAACAGGACATCTCCTGCTTTCTACGCTTCATACGCTGGGAGCGGCAAATACTATTGACAGGATCATCGATGTGTTTCCGGCCAATCAGCAGCACCAGATCGCGATACAGCTTTCGATGACGCTTAACGCTGTTGTCTCTCAGCAGCTTGTGCCGTCGGCAGACGGAGGAATTATACCGGCATTTGAAATCATGACTGTCAATACCGCAGTAAGAAATCTGATACGCGAAGGCAAGGTGCACCAGATAGATGGAATGCTTTACTCCTCCGCGAAAGAAGATTTCATGTCAATGGATTCATATCTTATTAAACTGTATAGAGAAGGAAAGATCACAAAGGATACCGCCGTCACATATTCCACAAATCCTGATATGCTGCAGCGTAAACTGTAAAAATGATGAATGAATATTATACTGTATATATTGAATAAAAATGAATGATGAGATATGTAAAAAACATATATAAATAAACAGTAAATATGACAGTATTTAGTAAATTCAGTCTTTTATTTTGCGCTTTATTATGCTATACTGTGGCGTATAAAAATTAACAGAATCGTTTATATTGGGTATTAAAATTAATAATCAGGGCGCTATTATGAACGAGAGAGAACAAGAGAAAAAAGTATTAAAAATTAAGATGTTCGGCAATTTCTCCATGATTTATGGTGTGGGGGGGGTACTTCTATATTAGGTAAAAAGGCCAGTGATACTCAGTTTGCGTATCTTATGCAGGTGCTCCTTCACAATCTGGAGACAGGCGTCAGCCGCGAGCAGTTGGAAGAGCTGATGTTCGGTGACAGAGATATCAAAAACACGCATCACGCCATGCAGAGCATTATATATAACGCAAAGAATAAACTGAGAAAATCCGGCCTCCCGGATGTAAACTACATAAAACAGGAAAAAGGCGTATTTTACTGGACGGATGAGATTCCGGTGGAGAAAGATACGGCTGAATTTGAAAGGCTATACGAAGAAGCGGCAAACGCGAAAAATCAGGATGAAAAACTTCAGCTTCTGATAGACGCATGCCATTGCTATACTGGAGAGTTCCTGTCGATGTATGTAGGTATTGTCTGGGTGTCCGCTGAAGCGAGAAGATACCGCATGATGTTTTATGACTGCGTTGAGCAGACAGCGCAGATCTTAAGAGAACGCGAAGATTATATGCAGCTTGAAAAGCTCGGAAGATACGCGTCAAACATCGCTCCGTTCGCAGATTGGGAATGCCTGACAATGGAGGCGCTGATCGGTATGGGACGTTATGACGAAGCAACGGAACTGTATTCAGATACAGTTGAACAATATTTTAAGGAAAGAGGAATCAGTCCGTCAGAAAAGATGATGGAGTCATTCAATCGTCTGGAAAGCCGGATGACGCATCCGCGAGCGATGCTTGAGACGATTCAGAAAAAACTTATAGAAGACGGAGAGAACAGGGGCGGATATGTATGTACATATCCGGTATTTCGCGGGATTTATAGAATGGTTACGCGGATGATGGCCAGAGGCGGTCAGACGGTATATCTTATGCTCTGTACTATCGTGGACAGCAAGGGCAATCCGATGAAGGAAGGCGAACAGCTGAACGAACTGTCAGACAGGCTCGGGGACGCGATACGCAAGTCGATCCGTCAGGGAGACGCGATCAACCGATACGGAAAAGGACAGTATCTTGTACTGCTTGTCAATATCACTCTGGAAAACTGCGCGATTGTGCAGAAGAGAATCAATTCAAACTTTCTGATCGGAAGACAGAGGACAGGTGTCGAATACCACGTAAGTCCTGTGGAGTATATCTAATAAATATAAAGTATAATTGAACATGGTGATAGTATATAGAGGCCGGCGCGTTTGTGTCGGTCTTGTTTAATAAATAATGCTGTTAATAAAAATAAGTTTTATATGTACTAAGTTGTTGCATGTGTTATTGAAGAAAAACACGACGTAGAATTGAATAAAACCAGAAAACAGAGAAAGGAAAACGACAATGAATCATAAGGACTTTATGGCGGAAGCAATCAAAGAAGCATATGAAGGAATAAAAAATAAGCATGGCGGGCCGTTTGGCAGCGTAATAGTTAAAGACGGAAAAATTATCGGAAAAGGTCACAATCGAGTCCTTTTAAATCATGACGCCACATGCCATGGAGAAATGGAGGCGATAAGAAACGCGTCGAAAAATACAGAAAGTCATGATCTGTCAGGCGCTGTTCTGTACACTACTGCCGCGCCGTGTCCTATGTGTAAAGGCGCTATACTATGGTCAAATATTTCAAAAGTTTATTACGGCTGTACGATAAGCGATACCGATGATATAGGATTCAGAGACGAGACATTTTACGAAAAATGGAACGACGGTAAAGACGGGAACTATGGAATAGAATTAGAAAGAGAAGAATGTCTGAAATTGTTTGATGATTATAAAAAGGAAGAACATAGTTTGTATTAAATAAAATGAAGTTCTTAAAGTGTTAAGTAA
>CASEDW010000059.1 GCA_949286775.1 uncultured Eubacteriales bacterium
AGAAATTTTCGCGTTGTAATCGATGGTCACAAACTCCTCGCCGATGTGAAATCCCACATTGTCGCAGTTAAAAGCGCTGCAGATCATACCGCTTACTATGTGTTCGCCTGAATGCTGCTGCATCTGATCGAAGCGGCGCTCCCAGTTGATACGCCCGGTTATATGTTCGCCTGTCTTAAACGGGGATTTATCATAGGGGATATCTGTCAGATGTTCCACGCTTTCGCCCTTTTCCTGCGTATCGATGACATTTACGGAAACGCCGTCAGAAAGAGTAAGCGTTCCTGTGTCGGGATTTTGACCGCCGCCTTCAGGAAAAAAAGCTGTTCTGTCTAAAATAACTGCCATTTTGCCGTTTTTTTCATATATATCCGTTATGACGGCGGAAAATTCTTTTAGATACGGATCGTTAAAATATAGTTTTTCTGTAGTCATGTTATTCCTTTATTATAATAGTTTTAATCGTTGTAAAATTTATCGATGAGACTGCAGGCGCTTTCAAACGGGTCGTCCTGCATGTCTATCCAGTGGATATCGCTGCGTTTTCTCAGCCAGGTCATCTGTTCTTTGGCAAGGTGACGTATTTCCATAAAAAGCTTATCGTGAAAAGCGCTGAAGCTTTCAAATTCATTTCGAAGATACATAAGGATATATCTGTATTCAAGCCCGAGTCCGTAAAGAAATTCATCCGTCGCGCCGTTTGCTCTCAAATCTTCGACTTCTTTAATCATTCCGATTTCAAGACGTCTGTCGAGACGCTCAAGAATACGCTGATATAAAACGTCGCGCGGCCATGTGACTCCGATGACGAGAGTTTCATATCTGGGAGTATTGATTCTGTCTTTCGTATCTCCCGTGAGGGCGCGCTCAACAGCCCGTTCGACGCGCCGCTTATTTTTCAGGTCTGTCTTTTCAAGAGCAGCCGGAAATTTCTCTTTTAATATTTCGATAAGCTCTTCAAGGCTTTTTTCTGAAACGTATTTGCGAAGCTTAGGATCGGGAAATCCCTCTTTTATATTATAACCGTCAACGACGGCATTTACATACAGACCTGTTCCGCCGACCATAAAAGGCTTAACGCCTCTTGCAATGATATCATCTATCGATTCATATGCCATTTTCTGAAAATTGACAAGGGAAAAGAAATCGTTGGGCTTCGCAACGTCTATTAAGTGATGAGGAATTTCTCTTGTTTCTTCTAAAGTTACTTTTCCTGAACCGATATCAAGGCCTGTGAAGACCTGACGCGAATCGGCTGAGACGATCTCCGCGTTATATTTTTCAGCCAGATCAATTCCTATATCCGTTTTTCCGGAGGCGGTGGTGCCGGTAATTACTACAAGTTTTTCCATGAGATGTATTCTCCGATTTGTGTATAGTTGTATGCTGTTTTTCAGGTCAAAAAGTCAGTCGTTTTGATGCAAGCGTGAAAAGCCTGACCTTTTAAACTTAGCATTATCATAATAGCATATAGGAATCATAATGAAAACCACAGAAGCATGCGGATATAATAATTATAAATAATACTTGTAATCCATCTTTTATGTAGTATAATAGGCAGGAAAAACAAAAAACCGTTGAAACAGCCAGAATCGGAAGAAACCGGCTGTGGAGGACGCTTTGGAGAATCTCATTAAATTGAGTGCCGACGGTGTAAAGGCGAAAGCCGAATCTCTCAGGCAAAAGAACAGAGCTGAATTATATAGTATCTATTCAAAAAGAGTTCTTCAAAGCATAAAAAAGCTAAAGGGGGACTTTTTTATGTTATTAGAGATAGTTCAGACTATCAACAAATACCTCTCCGACTACATACTTGTTTTTCTGCTTGTCGGAGTGGGACTTTGGTTTACGATCAGAACGAAATTTGTTCAGATCAGATGTTTCGGCGAAGGAATGAAAAGAACTTTCGGCGGATTTACTCTCTTCGGAGAAAAACACAAATCGGGAATGAGCTCGTTTCAGGCTCTCGCCACATCTATCGCGGCTCAGGTCGGAACAGGAAATATAGTAGGAGCCAGCAGCGCGATCCTTACAGGCGGACCGGGAGCTATTTTCTGGATGTGGGTCATCGCGTTTTTAGGTATGGCTACTATTTACGCTGAGGCTGTTTTAGCCCAGGAGACGAGAGTAGTTGATAAAGATGGTCACGTTGCCGGCGGACCTGTTTATTACATTAGAAAAGCTTTCACAGGAAAATTCGGAAAATTCCTTGCTCACTTTTTTGCTGTGGCTATCATACTCGCCCTTGGATTTTTCGGATGCATGGTTCAGTCAAATTCGATCGGTGAAACATGCCAGAACGCCTTTGGAATTCCTTCATGGGTAATGGGAATCGTCATTGTTTTGATATGCATTTTCGTATTTATGGGAGGCATGAATCGTCTCGCGTCTGTTACGGAAAAAATGGTTCCTGTCATGGCGGCTATCGTTATTATCGGAGCCCTCATCGTTCTTATCGTGCGCGCGCCTTATATTCCGTCAGTATTTGGCATGATTTTCAAATATGCCTTTAATCCTTCAGCAATCATAGGAGGAGGATTCGGATACGCGCTTAAAGTCGCGATAAGCCAGGGCGCGAAGAGAGGACTTTTCTCGAACGAAGCAGGTATGGGCTCAACGCCTCACGCTCACGCTCTCGCTAAAGTTAAAAAACCTCACGATCAGGGTGTTGTAGCCATGATCGGCGTATTCATTGATACATTTATAGTACTTACTATTATCGCCCTCGTTATAATCTCAACGATGTATACTGAAGACGGCCTTCTGGCTTCGGGAGTTATTCCTGAGAACATCAGCAGTTCAAACCTTGCACAGACAGCTTTCGGCACTGTATTCGGAGCTGAGATAGGTTCTGCATTCGTAGCTATATGTTTATTCTTCTTCGCGTTTTCAACGATTCTCGGATGGAACCTCTTCGGAAAGATAAACATGCAGTATCTCTTCGGCAAAAAGAGCGCGGTTGTATATACCGTCGTAGCTATCGTATTCATATTCCTTGGAACGCTCGCGTCAAATGACCTTGTATGGAGCCTTTCGGATATGTTTAATCAGCTAATGGTTATACCGAACGCCATCGCGCTGTTCGCGCTGACAGGACTTGTAGTTAAGAACGCGTTGAACAAACGCAGTGATAAAACAGACAAAGAAAAATAATATAAAATTTTAAAATGGCTGCCCATGTAAAAATATCATTTTATGATATATCATACACGGGCAGCTGTTTTGTTGTAACTCATTTTCGGCTTATTTCTTCGCACAGATAGGAGATTGAAGTTGCTAATGAGAGTAAGACATGGTAAAATACGTTTTGATCTTAACATCTTTGTAAAGGAGGATTACAGAAATGGTATCAGAAAATGCGCTTTATTTGAGCGCGGATGAATATGATTATCATTCTATCAAGAAAATTGCTCTTACAAACGGATATTTAGGGGAAATAAAGATATTCGACGCGAAAGACGAGAACAGCAAAAACGGTTATATCGTTACATTTAAAGACTGTCCCGTCAGCATCGATGACTCTATAGTTAAATTTAAAGACCTTTTGGAGAATATTAGGAATAACCGCTTTACCAGATAAAGGTTGAGCTTTTGAAAGGGGAATTAAAATGTGCGGAATAGTTGGATTTACAGGAAATCATCCTGCAGCTCCGATTTTATTAGAAGGATTATCGAAACTTGAATACAGAGGATATGACTCGGCGGGAATCGCCGTAAGAAATGGAGATGAGCTTGCGGAGGTGGTTAAAGCTACCGGAAAGCTTGAAAATCTCTCAGAAAAAATAGACGGCGGAAAGGCCATTAAAGGCTGCTGCGGAATCGGTCATACGAGATGGGCGACCCACGGAGAGCCCTCAAAGGTGAACGCGCATCCGCATGTGTCGGGAAACTGCACAGGCTCAGCGTCAGGCCCTGTTTATTCAGAGGTTGTGGGAGTTCACAACGGCATAATTGAAAATTATCAGGAGCTTAAAGAAAAACTCTTAAAAAAGGGTTATCAGTTCTACAGCGACACAGATACAGAGGTAATAATAAAGCTTGTCGATTATTACTATAAAAAATACAATATCGGACCTGTTGACGCCATCGCGAAAACAATGGTACGTGTACGCGGTTCTTATGCCATTGAACTCATGTTCAAAGATTATCCGGGAGAGATATGGGTCGCGAGAAAAGACAGCCCTATGATCATAGGCGTAGCGAACGGCGAAACTTACGTTGCCTCTGATGTGCCGGCAATACTCAATTATACAAGAGAAGTTTACTACATTGACAATCTTGAGATGGCCAGACTCACTCCGGGAAAAGTCGTTTTTTATGACCTCAACGGAGATGAAAAGACAAAAGAACTTACAGAGATCACATTTACGGCTGAATCTGCTGAAAAAGGCGGATATGAGCATTTCATGATGAAAGAAATCCATGAGCAGCCGAAGGTCGTTCTCGATACGATGAATTCAGTTATCAAAGACGGAAAGATCGATCTTTCCAATGTCGGAATTACAGATGAGGAAATAAAAGATATTTCGCAGATTACTATGGTGGCGTGCGGATCGGCATGGCATGTGAGTATGGCCGCCCAGTATGTGATAGAGGATCTTGCGAGAATTCCTGTCAGAGTTGAGCTCGCGTCAGAGTTCAGATACAGGAAACCTCTGCTTACGAAAGATACTCTCGTTATCGTCGTATCCCAGTCGGGAGAGACGGCAGATACCCTTGCGGCTCTGCGCGAAGCAAAGGAACAGGGCGTAAAGACTCTTGCCATAGTAAATGTAGTCGGCTCGTCCATCGCAAGAGAAGCTGACAGCGTATTTTATACCCTTGCCGGACCTGAAATTTCAGTCGCTACGACAAAGGCGTATTCAACGCAGCTGATTGCAGCTTATATGCTTGCAATAAAGTTTGCTTATGTAAAGGGCATGATAGACGATGAAAAGTGTTCATACTTTATAGACGAAATCAGAACTATTCCTGACAAGATTCAGAAGATCATCGATGATAAAGAGCGTCTGCAGTGGTTCGCTTCAAAATATGCCAACGCCCATGACGTATTTTTCGTAGGAAGGGGACTTGACTATGCTATCTGTCTCGAGGGTTCTCTTAAGATGAAAGAAATTTCATATATTCACAGTGAAGCGTACGCGGCGGGTGAATTAAAGCATGGAACTATTTCCCTTGTTGAGGACGGAACGCTTATTATCGGAGTTCTGACTCAGAGCGCGCTGTATGAAAAAACCGTTTCAAATATGGTTGAGTGCAAGGCAAGAGGCGCATACTTAATGGCGCTTACAACTTACGGACATTACGAGATCGAAGATACGGCTAATTTTGTCACATATATTCCAAAAGTAGACGAGCACTTTATCGGTTCGCTGTCTGTGATACCGCTTCAGCTTTTAGGATATTATATTTCGGTCGCTAAAGGCCTTGATGTGGATAAACCGAGAAATCTCGCGAAATCAGTAACTGTGGAATAAAAATTTCGAAAATACCGAGACGATTTTTAAAATAGTTATTGACAATAACAACTTCATAATGTAGACTGCAAAACAAGAAAACCGATGAGAAAGAGTAGTAGCAATAACCTCTTACCTTCAGAGAGCTGCGGAGGGTGTGATCGCGGCAGGCAATGTGATTGTGAATGGACTTTCGAGGGCGGACAGAAACGGATATACCGGAGTATGAAAGACGGAGTGACTGATCGTTAATACAGTCGGCATATGATAGTATGCATGAGAGGATATGAGTTATTCATATCAAGCCGGGTGGCACCGCAGGAAAAGTTGATCCTGTCCCAGCAATTACTTTGTAATTGCTGGGACTTTTTGTTTTTAATGAAAAAGGAGGAATTTATTATGATGAAACTCAGAAGATTGGCAGCATTATCAATGGCAGCGGTATTTGCGGCAGGCATGGCGGCATGCGCTTCAAATAACAGCGAATCAAAATCAGCAGAAACATCAGAACAGAACACAAACGCAGATGGAGATGCGACTTATACAGTAGGTATCTGCAACTATGTAGACGACGCGTCCCTTAACCAGATAGTAAAGAGCATTAAAGATAAGCTGGCAGCTCTTGGCGAAGAAAACAATGTTGTATTTGACGTAAGAGAAGATAACTGCATGGGAGACGCCAACGTCATGAATCAGATAATATCAAATTTTATAGCTGACGATGTCGATCTCATGGTCGGAGTAGCGACTCCGGTAGCCATGGCGATGCAGTCGGCGACAGAAGATAATCAGATACCTGTTGTTTTCGCGGCGGTATC
>CASEDW010000060.1 GCA_949286775.1 uncultured Eubacteriales bacterium
ACAAGAGGCATTCCTCCATATAGGGCATACTCCTCATAAGCATCGGATTTATCGCCGCCTGCAAATGAATAATACTCCTTGAAAGTAATCGGATATACCCGAATCTCGTCGCCTCTGCCACGAAAAGCAGTCAACACATCCTTTGTAAGCATTTTTAAGTTACTTCCGGTTACATAAATATCTACATTCCGAAGACGCAGCAAACCGTTGAGTACATTATACAGCCGGATGTTTTCCGGATTTTTTAATTTCTCCTTTGTGATGGCGTATTGCACCTCATCAATGAGGATATAGTATATATCCTTGTTTGTGATTTTGGAACGGATATACGCAGAAAGAGCCTCCGGCTCACGGTACTGCACAAAGGTATCGTCATCAAGGGCAATCGAGATAATTTGTTCCTCTTTCACACCACTTTCGATTAGATAATCATAGAACAGATTAAACAGCAAAAAACTCTTTCCGCATCGCCTGATTCCGGTAATTACCTTTACCAAGCCATTCTCTTTTTTATCTATCAGCTGTTTCAAGTAGTGGTCACTCCGGATTGTGTTTTGCATCGAGATTCTCCTTTCGCTGGAAAGTTACAGTCATTGTCCCCTAACTTTTCATTGCCAGTATGCCACGCTTTTTTACAAATACCAAGTTCTCACTGAAAACTTAGGCGATTTTTCCCGCAACTTTTTACAGCCCCATTATCTCACGGATAATCCGGTCAGATAATCTGTACTGCATTTTTACACCTTTTGTGATATCATTTTTAAGTCACTGTTTTACTAATTCGGATTTAAGGAATATAGAAATGATAATCAGAGAATACTGTGCTGACGATCTGCCTGAAATGATAAAAATATGGAACGAAATAGTTGACGAAGGAATTGCTTTCCCTCAGGAAGAATTGCTTGATATCAAGACCGGCTCGGATTTTTTTGCTTCTCAAAGCTATACCGGCGTTTTCGTTGATAACAATGAAATACTTGGTTTATATATACTGCATCCGAATAATATCGGCAGATGCGGACACATAAGCAACGCAAGCTACGCTGTCAAATCATCATGCCGCGGAAAACATATTGGCGAACAGCTCGTTTTGGACAGCCTGGCAAAAGCTAAAGAAATAGGATTTCACATCCTGCAATTTAATGCTGTAGTTGAAAGCAACACTCATGCCCGGCACCTATACGAACGCCTTGGATTTAAACAGCTGGGTGTTATTCCCGGTGGATTTAAAATGAAAGACGGGCGATATGAAAACATATGCCCGTACTATCATATATTGTGATTGGTGCATTCTTCCGATAAGAAAAAACGATACAATCTCAAGCAGTCATATGTATCAGGTGACAGCCTCCCCTTTACATAGTAACTTTTGCTTTTTTCATTTTACTAATTTCTGGTACATCTTCATCAGCTCCGCGACACAGTCGGATTCCGACATTTCCTTAATATTAAATCCGTATGCCTGCATAACGGCTATGTCGTTTGCAGTATGGGCTTTTCTAAGTTCCGGCGGCATCGTCAGATTGTCATATAAATCCGCAAGACTGCTGTCAGGATACAGATCGCGCGCGTCAAGTATTCCCTGGGCTGTCTTTTCTATTTTGGATTTCTGCTCGGCTGTAGGATTCGGCCAGGGGAAATTGTTGTAAACGATATCTTTAGAATATCTGTAATCACTTTTTAATCTTCCACAGACAACTCTCGTCCATGCCATGTGGACGTTTGAAGTAAGTACACCGAAATGATACAATGTAGCACTCGGTATTATATGAGCAGAATCCGATGTCAGTTCGCTTGGATGCATAAATCCTATCGGAATATACCTGCGTTGCTCAGACGACACCCTCGGCACTAATAAATATGTAGTTTCAGGCATATTTTCAACATGAAATCTTGTCGGTCTTTCCGCTAACTTAACCGTTCCAGCGCTTTTGCTTGCAAGCCTGAAATTTCTAACAGCTTCAACTCGTCTTAAACATAGCGGCATTTTCTTTAATTCATTTGGACTGCACTCGCCCAGCCACAAACAATAACGCGGTTTTTGGTTGATAAATTCCTGAGAGCCATACCATTGTTTGAAATATCTTTCAGCCTGCGGTTCTTTTTTTATAAACTCTATCATTTCTTCTTCCGTAAACAAATAATTTCCACCGTCAATAGGTTTATTACCTATCCCAATTTCAGGAATATCACATAATGGTTTATTCCTGCTTTCAACAAATATATCCGGCGCGTCAATTAGATAACCGTTAATATTATTAACCGACTCTCCAATACCATCAGTATATATAACCTTTTCTTTTTTATTCGGCGCAAAGCTAAACCCGATGATAACACAATGGACATGAGCTTTGCCTTTTGAATCACTTTCCCATTTAAACGTCCTATGCGCAAAATCAAAGTGTATACCTTCTTCAAACAAAGGCTCCCATAAATTAGCCACATTTTCCCCTTGTGCTACAGAATTCGTAGATACGAGCGCAGCTCTTATCTGTGTACCGTTCATAATTTCAGCTGATTTTTTGTACCAACATGCAACATAATCAAGGTTTCCAACATTTTTCCATTTGCTGCCGAATATAGATAAGACATCTTCTTTTTGAGATGCCGACATGATTCGCGCTCCCACAAACGGCGGATTTCCCATTATATAATTAAGCTGCTCTTTCGGAATGACCTCATTCCAGTCTTTACGCAGAGCGTTAGCTTCGATAATATGCGCATTTGTTTTCAGCGGCAGAAAGTCCAGATTCATATGCACTATATCTTCCGTCTCCTTCATCATCTGACTTTCCGCTATCCAAAGCGCTGTTTTTGCAACTGTCACAGCAAAGTCATTTATTTCTATTCCATAGAACTGCGATATGGAAACTTTAATTGGACTTGCATTTTCGAATCCAAAGCTTATCTGTCCCGCTACCTGTCCTTTTTCAAGAGCAGTTTTTTCTTTTATGACTTCATTTTCAAGTCTTCTAATAGAAATATATGTTTCCGTCAAAAAATTGCCCGAACCGCACGCAGGATCAAGCCATGTCAAATCCGCAAGCTTACCCTGATATTCTTCAAGTTTCTTTTTCTTTTCCCTGTATACGGATATGTTCTGTATTTCTTTTAATTCATTTTTCAGGTCGTCAAGAAACAGAGGATCTATTACCTTATGTATATTCTCTATGGATGTATAGTGCATACCGCCGGAACGTCTTGTTTCGGGATTCAGCGTTGACTCAAATACAGCGCCGAATATAGTAGGGCTGATCTGCGACCAGTCAAAACCGTCACTTGCTTTTTGGAGAATAAGTTCTCTGATAGTATCATTAAACGGCGGTATCTCAATATCTTCGTCGGCAAACAAACCACCGTTGACATATGGGAACTCAGCCAGCAGCGGATCGTCGTCTTTAAGGTATTTATCACGTTCGTTTTCTTTCTGATCTAAGACTTTAAACAGTTCTATCAGAGCTTTTCTCGAACCTTTCGCGTCATACTGTTCCATATAATCATGAAACAGATTTTTTCGTCCGAACAACCCTGCGTCCTCGGCATAAAGACAAAAAACTATACGGACGCACAGCTTGTTAAGACTACTTAAAATTTCAGAATTTTCGTGTTGCCCCCCCACACAAATTATACTGTGCAAGGAAAGTTTCGTATATTTTCCCTACAAGTTCCCCGGCTTTTAACGATACTTCCATTTCAATGTTTATTTTCTTTTTTCCCTGATCTATAAGAAAATCCAGCATTGAATATTTTGTCTGTAACTCATCCAGTTTTAACTTTACAGGTTTCGGAACTTTTTCATCCATATCATAGAGCCAGATTTCGCTAAAGTTTGACGTAACTATCCATCTGGCTTTTTCTTTGAATGGAAGATTGTCATTGTATCGTTTTGCCTGTTCATATGGCGTAAGCTCTATACCGCCGGATTGTTTTAGGGGCTTGTCAAGCGGTATTCCCTTGCTTTTCTGTTCTATGAGTACGCGTGTTGCCGATATATACGCATCAATCTTTTTTGTATGACCGTCTACAATCACTTTCTTCTGAAAATCTATATTATCTGTTACGCGCTCCATACCCATAACGTTATTTAGCAAATCAAACCAGTATGAGTGGTCGTCCTCATCTTCTTTTCCTCGGTCTTTCCATTTGTAATAAAACTTCCGCGCCGCTTCTCTCTTTTCAGCGTCTGTCATAACACATCACCTCAAAATTTTCTTAATAAATAAGATATCACAGATGACAAGCAGGCTCAAATATTTATAATTTATTTAAGCAACAAAAATCCAACTAACCGTTATACTGCTTCATAACCCGCTCAATTTCTGTCCGAATCTGCTCCACAACCGCATCCGATTCAACAATATTTACCATGCGCGAGCTTTTAAATCTTTAACCTGCAGCAATACTCTATAATGTGACCACGGCAGCAGCTTATCAGATTTTCCAGACAGTGTCTGGAAAATCTCAGGATAGTTTTTATAAAAATACTTTATATTTTCTTTCTCAAATTTACCATATTTTTCTATTTGATTCATATAATATCCACATTTGAATATTATGATTTAACCATCAAATCAAATGAAGGCTCCGCATTGAAAGGACTGATCAGCTTTTACGATGCGGAAGGTCTTCGCCTAAAAATTATTAAAATTTACATAGATTTTCAAAAGACCTTGCGGCATATAAAAACCGCAGAGTCTTTTTTATTTGGTAAGGTCTTTTTTCAGGAATCAATATAAATAGTTTTAAATAACTTAAACTTCCCACACCTATAAGGTGTATCGATACTTGGAATTTAAAATTTCATTTTTGGGATACTTGAAATTTGATTCGTGATCCTTTTAAAATAGATGATGAGATGATAAATTATAGATAAAGGAATTGGATTGTAAATATTCAAAAAGAAATGTTTTGATTATAGAAATCATTGGATTTATTGGAGAAAATATTTTAAAAGAATCAAAGGATATCAGATGGAAAAACCAATTAAATATTATGAATTTCCAAACGGAAGAATAGTTAAAATCAAAAACAACTATGTGCATGAGTATTTTGCCGACACAAAAACCTGGAAAGTTGACTTTGATCTTACACATGAATTTACATACGACAGAGCATATGGTGAACCTTGTGTGCATCTGCGCAAAAAGGCAGACCTGTCTGATGATCTTCCGGCTTTTCCGAATGAGAAAGAATTCTATCCGGGAAATATTGTAAATTTCGGTGCATACCCGCAGGAGTCAGAAAATGATTTTTCATCTATACAATGGATTGTGTTGAGCACAGATGAAGAAACGGCTCTCTGTATTTCAAAGAAAGCTCTAATAACATGCAGCTATTG
>CASEDW010000061.1 GCA_949286775.1 uncultured Eubacteriales bacterium
GAATAGAATCCCATTATAGCGAAAAGCCCCGAAATAATCGGGGCTAATGTTGAAATTTTTTTGGGACATTTTCAAAAATGCTTGACACAAAAAGTTTGAAAAAAATCGGGAAAAGATTGAATGATTTTGAATTGCCTTTATTATGGACTTAAAGGGTTCAGCCTTTTGCCAAACCCTTTAAATCAAATCGTATCAGCTCTGAAGCTGTTTAAGTACCCAATCGACATCGCCTGTCGTTTTAAATTTGTTAAGTTTATCTTCGTCTTCAAGCATCGTGCATATTTGGGAAAGAAGGTCGAGATGTTCATCGCCTATTCCTGCGATACCGAATACGAGCTGCGCTTTTTCGTCGCCGAAATCGACGCCGTCAGGATACTGCAGGAATACTATACCTGTTTTCTTTACGCTTTTCTTTGCCGAGTCTGTGCCGTGGGGGATGGCTACGCCCATTCCCATATAAGTGGTGGTAAGCCGTTCTCTTTCCTGCATGGCCTCAAGATAGTCGTGATCTACATATCCGAGTTTTTCCATGAGTTCTCCTGCCGCGCGTATCGCTTCTTCCTTTGAGACGCTTTTTAGGCCGAGTTTGATTCCCTCTGCGGCTATTACCTGTTTTTTCTCTTTTGCGTCATCAGATGCTTCAACAGATGCGGCAGAGGCTGCGTTTATGCTTGTTTCGTTTGCGCTTTTATCGCTTGAAAGTTTTTCATACAGTGAGTCGAGCGCCGGATCAGTCAGAAAGTTTCCTATCGTAATGATCTCGGATTGAGGAGCGGATTTTTTCGCTCTTTCGGCAAGTGTGACTTGAACAACCGCTATATCACAGTCAGACGGGATATTGTCTACTGAGGTATTCTTTACGGTAATATCAGGACGTATATCTTTTATACGGTTGCGGAATTTTGTGGCTCCCATCGCCGAGGAACCCATTCCCGCGTCGCAGGCGAAAATGATCTTCTTAATTTCGCCGGATTTTTTAGCGATGGCAGGAATTTCGGCTGAAACGCCTTTTGATTCGGCTTTTCTGGCTTTCATTTCTTCCTGGGCGCTTTCAAGGCTTCTCTCTCCTGCCCGCCTTACAAACGGTGTCGCCACAATCAGGGAGACTGCCGTCGCTATCAATACGCCGAGTATCGACTTCCACATGTCGGATGCAGGCGTCATCGAAAGGAACGCTATAATCGATCCGGGTGAAGCAGGTCCCACGAGTCCGGCGTTAGTTATACTGAAGAACGCGATAGCCGCCATATTTCCAAGGATAGGCGCTATGATTATTACCGGGTTCATGAGGATGTAGGGGAAGTATATCTCGTGTATTCCGCCTAAAAGCTGGATGATAACGGCTCCGGGAGCAGACTGTCTCGTAGTTTTGTCCTTGCAGAAGAACATATATGAGAGCAGTACGCCAAGTCCGGGTCCCGGATTAGTTTCGAGCATGTAAAGGATTGACTTTCCGGCTTCCATAGCCTGTTCTGTCGCTATAGGAGTGAAAATGCCGTGGTTGATCGCGTTATTGAGGAACAGCACTTTCGCCGGTTCTAGAAATACAGATACAAACGGAAGCAGCGCGTGCTCGATCAAAAACGAAACGCCGAGAGACAATACCGCGAGGATGGCGCTCATTACAGGACCGATGACAACATATCCGAGCATGGCAAGGAGCATACCGATTATGCCGACTGAGAAGTTGTTGATAAGCATCTCAAATCCGGCGGGCATACGGTTTTCCATGAATTTGTCGAATATTTTGATGCAAAGTCCGCCAAGAGGTCCCATTACCATCGCGGCCATGAGCATTGTGATGTCAGGATTGCTCATGATGGCGCCCATTACGGCGATCGCGCCGCAGACGCCGCCTCGTTCGCCGGCTACCATTTTTCCGCCTGTAAACGCGATAAGAATCGGGATAAGGTATGACAGTATAGGACCGACTATACTGTTGAAACCTTCATTCGGAAACCATCCGGTGTCGATGAAGAAAGCCGCCAGAAAACCGAACGCGATCAGAGCGCCGATATTCGGCATTACCATACCGGACAGAAATTTACCGAATTTCTGCACATTGTTTTTCATTGTTAAATCCTCCCTTTTATGAAATCGATAAATGTTTCTTGCCGATTACAAAACCTCTACGCCTGCTTCGGCGCACTTTGCGAGAAAATCATCAGGCAGATTGCCGTCTGATATGATGATATCGATATCAGAAAAGCCGCAAAATGTGTAGCTGCATTTTTTGCCGATTTTAGATGAATCCATAAGGACGATAACCTGTTCGGACTGACGTATGGCCGTCTGTTTTAATATAGCTTCATCGCTCATTCCGCAGGCAAATCCTGTCGAAGGGTGAAATCCGGTGACGCCCATAAAGGCCTGATCGAAATTTACCCGTTCCAGTTCCTTTACGGCTGAAAATCCGTATACGCTCTGGCTGTAGCGGTTCAGCTTTCCGCCGGGTATCATTACCGAAGTTTTTTCGAGTGATGAAAGCTCGGTGGCGCAGGTAAGTCCTGTTGTGTAGATGAGCCTTGAAGTGTCGGGAAACATTCCGGCCAGCGTCGTAGCCGTGCTGCCTGAATCAAGATATATCGTGCCGTTTTCTTTAAGCACCGTCAGCGCTTTTTTTGCAATTATCTTCTTTGATTCGACGTTCTGCACAAAACGTTTTCCCAGAAAGTCATCAGATTCTATAAGAGTCTGCACTGACTTCGCGCCGCCGTGAATGCGCAGTATACGCTTTTCGGCGTCGAGAAATTTCAGGTCGGTACGCAGCGTCATCTCTGATACCGACGTAAATTTTTCTTTCAGTTCGGAGAAAGTAATCGTACCTTTTTCGTTGATGAAATTCACAATCTCATTTCTGCGTTTTTCCATTGTATCCATAAGCATGCTCCTTTTCGCGTTGCTGATGTCAGAGTGTATATCGGAGCAAAAAACATTTTGATCCTGATACTGTTTATTCTGTCTGGGCGAAATTCGCGAGCAGATATTCTTCTGCTTCAGGACACCACAGACCTTTATTCGCGTCTACGATATCAGCAAGCGCGATAAATCTTTTGTCATTTTCTTCTTCGCCTTTTTTGCGAAGATCAGTAAGAGCGGTAAGCGGCATTGTCAGGTGCGTATAGATGAGCTTTTTGCCGCCCGGGATTTTTGGAAGATTAAGAGTCGTCTCAGCAGCGGCGTCAAGACCTCCTATATGAGTAACCATAACGGAAGGATCGATACGTCCTTCAGCCGTCAGTCTGAGGGATTCAAGCATATCTTCAGTGTTGCCGCCGGTAGTTCCCATAACGTGAGCAGAATTGTAATGCACGTCATAGAAATTAATCGGCGCGCTGAACTTTTTATCTGTAGGACCGGCGAAGAAATTGAGACATCCGTCGCGTCCTAATATATCGCTGGAAAGACTTACAACGGAAGCGACAGGAGCATAGCAGAGTACATCGTCATATCCGGTTCCTCCTGAAATCTTTATGAGTTCCGCCGCAGGATCTTCAAAGTTTGCTGTATTTACAAAATGGAGTTCGATTCCGTTTTTCTTAGCGATTTCTTCAGGGCAAAAAAGCGACGCCGCTCTGTCGAGACGCTCCTGATTTATGTCGGCTACAACAACTAATGAAGGACGTACATCTCTGTTAAGAGCGTATGTAAGGGCTCCAAGTCCCATAGGGCCTGCTCCGGCTACGATAGCCATTTTTCCGCCTTCTTTTATGCCCATGAAGTGAGTATACACGCCCATTTTCGTATGATACGCGGCGTTGAACGCGCCTATGCTGCATGACATAGGCTCAGCGAGAGACGCTTCGTAGTAAGCGCGTCCGTGGTACTCCAGCAGACAATTGAGTTCCATTACCTCTGAAGGTATTATGCAGTATGTGGCGTCGCCGCCGAAAAATTCATAGGAATATCCGGGGCTCCACATGGTTCCCTTATAGTTGAGGGCCGGCTGAAGCGTAAATTTCATTCCCGGTTTAAATTTGTCCTGATGATTTTTTCCTACCTTTACGATGTCTCCGGCAAACTCATGTCCCATTATAGCCGGATGCTCTGCTACGTCCGGGTGAACCCTCTTATGAGCCGTGCCCTGGATCGCGCATTTGTACGTAGACATGCAGATGCTGTCAGAAATAACTTTTACGAGTATTTCGTCGTCTGTTATTTCCGGAAGCTCAAATTCGTCAAGCCGAAGATCGTTCGCGCCGTGTAATCTAACTGCTTTTGCTTTCATTTCTTTTATCCTTTCTCATTATAAATTTTGTTTTCTGTCCGTTTATAAAAGCTTAAAATCCGGCCGAACGTTGTTTATCAGGCAACATAACTTTTGCTTTAAAAGTCTATCGGCTGAATTTCTTGTATTTATACTTTTATAATAACAACAAAATATATAAATTCAACTGTTTTTTGCCCCGTAAACACACTTTCTGTTGTTTCGACAATTATCGGCTTTCGAAATTATGCATAATTACAAGGCAGGATCAAGAAGCGGGAATAAAATTTTACAAAAAAATTTGTTTACAATTTTACGGAAGAGATATATAATCAAAATATACCCCCAGGGGGTATATTAAAAAACGGGAGGAGATTCTGTTATGGAAGAATGCTGCTGCCAAAAGAAAGTCAGAACGGAGAAAGAATACAAAGACCTGTTAAACAGGCTTAACCGCATTGAAGGACAGATACGCGGTATAAAGAAAATGGTCGAGGAAGACTGTTACTGCATCGATATACTGAGACAGGCCTCGGCAGCAAGCGCCGCGATAAACAGTTTTAACAAAGTTCTTCTGGCGAATCACATAAAGACATGTGTCGCCGACGATATAAGAGAGGGCCGGGAAGAAAAACTGGACGAACTTATCGAGGCGCTGCCAAAGATGATGAAGTGAGTCAAGGGTCAAATCATGAAAGGATAGGAGAGGCTTATGAAGCAATATAAAGTTACAGGCATGTCTTGCGCGGCATGTCAGGCCAGAGTGGAAAAAGCCGTATCGAAAGTCAAAGGCGTGGACAGCGTGACGGTAAGTCTTCTGACCAATTCCATGGGCGTCGAGGGAACGGCTTCAGATGAAGAGATAATAAAAGCCGTGACCGATGCGGGATACGGCGCGGAATCTAAAGAAAAAGCGGCTTCAGACATAAACAATGGCGAAAGGAGCTCAAACAGTTATTCAAAAAGTCTTGCGGCGCAGGAAGACCAGCTGGAGGATACAGTCACGCCGCAGCTGAAAAAACGACTGCTGGCGTCGATCGTATTTTTATGCGTGCTGATGTATTTTTCAATGGGGCATATGATGCTGGGATTTCCAATACCGGCGTTTTTTGAGGGAAACCATGTGGCGATGGGACTTCTTCAGATGATACTTGCTGCCATAGTGATGATCATAAACCAGAGATTTTTTATCAGCGGTTTTAAAAGTCTGATATCGGGAGCGCCGAATATGGATACCTTAGTAGCCCTCGGTTCGATGGCGTCTTTTGCATGGAGCACGGCGGTTCTTTTTATGATGACCGGCGCTGTGGTCCGCGGAGACGGCGACGCTGTATCAACATATATGAATGAGTTTTATTTCGAGTCCGCCGCGATGATATTGACTCTGATCACGATCGGAAAAATGCTCGAAGCAAGGGCAAAGGGAAAAACGACAGACGCCCTTAAGGGACTTATAAAAATGTCTCCGAAAAAAGCGAATATCATAAGAGACGGAAAAGAGATAGAAGTTCATATAGACAGCGTGCGCAAAGGAGATATTTTCGTAGTAAGACCGGGCGAGAGTATTCCTGTGGACGGTGAGATAATAGAAGGCAGCAGCGCAGTAAACGAAGCGGCGCTTACAGGAGAAAGCGTTCCCGTCGATAAAAATACGGGCGATGAAGTATATACGGCGACTTTAAATCAGTCGGGATTTTTAAAATGCCGCGCGACAAAAGTCGGAGAAGATACGGCTCTGGCTAAAATAATTCAGATGGTAAGCGACGCCGCGGCGACAAAAGCTCCGATAGCGAAAGTAGCTGACAGGGTATCGGGAGTATTCGTTCCGGCTGTTATCAGCATAGCGGCTGTAACTATTATAATATGGCTTATACTTGGGGCTGATTTCGCGTTTGCCCTCGCAAGGGGAATTTCAGTACTTGTCATAAGCTGTCCATGCGCTTTGGGTCTTGCGACTCCTGTGGCGATAATGGTAGGAAACGGCGTCGGAGCCAGAAACGGCATCATGTTTAAAACGGCCGTATCGCTTGAAGAGCTTGGAAAGACAGATGTCGTTATGCTTGATAAAACAGGAACAATAACAAAGGGCGAGCCAAGGATTACCGATATAGTTCCGGCAGAGGGAATTTCAAAATATGAGCTTTTTCGTCTGGCGTATTCCTTGGAAGCAAAATCAGAGCATCCTCTTGCAAACGCCATAACAGTCTTCGCGAAAGAAGCAGGGCTTATGCCGGCTGAAACTGAAGATTTTGAAATACTTCCGGGAAACGGACTTACAGGAAAGATCAAATCAAAGGAAGCATTCGGCGGAAGCATTGACTATATAAAAAGTATCGCGAAGTTTGACGAAAAACTTGAGAAGACAGGCGAAATACTGGCAAATGAAGGAAAAACTCCCCTTGCCTTCGTATATGACGGCAGACTTCTTGGAATAATCGCCGTCGCCGATACCATAAAGGAAGACAGCGCCGATGCTGTTAAGACTCTCCACGAGGAAGGCGTGCATGTTGTGATGCTTACGGGAGATAATAAAAAAACAGCCGGACATATCGGGAAAGAAGCGGGAGTCGACGAGGTCATAGCCGGCGTGCGGCCTGACGGAAAAGAGACTGCTGTTCAGCAGTACAGGAACAGGACAAAATCAGTCAAGAATAAAAAGAAAAATCTAAAAGTCGCGATGGTCGGAGACGGAATCAACGACGCTCCGGCTCTTACAAGGGCGGATATCGGAATAGCGATAGGCGCGGGAACAGATATAGCAATCGACGCTGCGGACGTCGTGCTTATGAAAAGTTCGCTGGCGGACGTCCCGGCAGCCATAAAGCTTTCAAGAGCAACCCTTAAGAATATTCATCAGAATCTTTTCTGGGCGTTCTTTTATAATGTATTGTGTATTCCTCTAGCGGCGGGAGTATATACGCAGTTGTTCGGATGGACATTAAGTCCGATGATAGGCGCTGCGGCGATGAGCTTTTCAAGCGTATTTGTGGTTACAAACGCCCTCAGACTGAATTTTGTAAAGATTAAAGATAAAAGAAATATAAACAGCGCGTCTGAAGAAACGGAAGCGAATGTGGACATTAAATTGTTAAATGAAATTAAAAATGAAATAAAAAATAATAACATGGAGGAAAAAGTTATGGAAATCGTATTAAATGTAAATGGAATGATGTGTCAGCA
>CASEDW010000062.1 GCA_949286775.1 uncultured Eubacteriales bacterium
GCTTCGCACTCCCAAAATCACTAAAAACATTCGGATTCCATACATTTTTCTGCGAAAAATGATTCCATCCTCATGTTTTGGCGGTCCTCATAAACACAAATACGTATGCAAGCATCCGATTTGTGTCCATTCGTCCCTTGACTCATACACTTTATCACGTAAAATCGCTAAAGTCAACCGGAAGCGGCACTGTTCTCTTCTCTATATAAGCGGGAGCGGCATTGTTATCTTCTCTGTATAACTGTAAGCGGTATTGCTCTCTTTTCTGCTATGTTTTGTACTTATTTTCTGTACGGCAAAGCGCACAAATTCTCTTATAAAATTTCTATAAATTTTTTATAAAAATTCACTTCAAAAAAATAACATTAATAATTGACTTTTTGTTTATTATCAGTATAATAATCTCCCGGAACATGGTTTAGCAAAGAAATATAAAAAGTTTAGAATTACAAAACCGGAGGTATCTGTGGAATCAGAACAAGTAAACATAACGATTGGAAAACGTATAAGGGATCTGAGACTCGAACTTGGACTTACACAGCAGGAACTCGCTGACCGCACCGAGCTGACCAAGGGATATATCTCGCAGCTTGAACGAGGCCAGGTAGCCCCTTCTATCGTAACGCTTATGGATCTTATCGAATGTCTCGGAACCACAGCATCGGAATTCTTCGCGGAGCACGACGAACAGATAGTATTTCACAAGGAAAACTTCTTCGAGAAACTTGATGAAAACGGAAATTCAATTCAATGGATCGTCCCTGCCGCCCAGAAAAATGAAATGGAACCGCTTCTCGTAGAGATCAAGCCGCACCAGTCTCTTCCTATAGACAAACCCCACGTGGGAGAAGAATTCGGCTTTCTTATCTCAGGCCGCCTGAAACTTCATCTCGGCGAAAAAGTCTATACGGTAAAATCCGGCGAAAGCTTTTATTACGAAGCAAGAACTTCACACTGGATTGAAAATCCCGGATCAGTCAGTGCTAAGTTAATATGGGTATCATCCCCTCCAATGTTCTAAAAATAAGGAAGGAATACGCAAAATGCCAAACAACAGTGAAAACATTATCGAATTAAAAAATGTCTTCAAAACATTTAAAGACGGTTTCAGCGCTGTGTCTGACTTCTCTTTAACAGTAAAGCGCGGTGAATTTGTAACTTTCTTAGGCCCTTCAGGCTGCGGAAAAACTACTACTCTGCGAATGATCGCGGGATTTGATCTCCCTTCTTCCGGAGAGATCCTGCTTAACGGAAAGAGCATCACCGATCTTCCGCCTCACAAAAGACCTATAAATACTGTTTTTCAGAGGTACGCTCTTTTCCCTCACATGAACGTCTTCGATAATATCGCCTTTGGTCTTAAGCAGAAAAAGACAGACAAAGCCCTTATCGAAAAGAAAGTAAAAAAAGTTCTCGATCTCGTCGATCTCGAAGGCTTTGAAACAAGGAGCATCTCGACTCTTTCAGGAGGTCAGCAACAGCGTATAGCTATCGCGCGCGCCCTCGTAAACGAGCCTGAAATTCTTCTTCTTGACGAGCCTTTAGGCGCTCTCGACCTCAAGATGCGCAAAGAGATGCAGCTTGAATTAAAGGCCATGCATAAAGAGCTCGGAATCACTTTTATATATGTAACTCACGATCAGGAAGAAGCCCTTACGATGTCGGACAAAATCGTCGTAATGTCGGAAGGAAAAATTCAGCAGATCGGCACTCCTGAAGATATATACAACGAGCCTAAAAACGCCTTTGTAGCCGACTTCATCGGAGACAGCAACATCTTCAACGGCATTATGACAGACAAATTAAAAGCGCGTTTCTGCGGCGGCACTTTTGACTGTGTCGACGATATTGAAGTTGGAACCCATATAACCGCCGTAGTAAGACCCGAAGACGTAATCATCACAGCGCCTGAAAACGGCACAATAACAGGAAAGATCACGTCGATCATTTTCAAAGGCATTCACTACGAGATCACGGCTGAATCCGGAAAGAACGAGATCGTTATACAGACGCTTCACAACGCTCGTGTCGGCTAGAATATCGGCATGAAAGTGGATCCTGACAATATCCATATAATGATCGCAGAAGATCATACAAATATTTTCACTGCCGACATCAGCAGGGACTTTTCGCTTGAGTACAACGGCAAACCGATTGAAGCGAACATTACCGAGATATTTAAGAACAGCTCCCGCGCTTCAGACGGAGCTCTTATAGATTCTCACGGAGACGCTATGGATCCGAAACGCGTAAAAGTCATGGTCTATATACAGCCGCATGATATCCAGCTTACAGACGAATGCGAAAAAGGACTTGTCGAGGGAAATATAAGCGACCTCATATATAAAGGCGACCACTACAGCTACGTCGTTAAGACTGATTTCGGCCAGGATTTTGTCGTTGACGACGAATACCTCTGGAATATGGACGACCACGTCGGTCTGATCATGCCTGTAGATAAAATGAAATTCAAAGTAAAGAAATGAGTGGGAGAAAAAATGCGTAAATTTACTTTTTCCAGAAAAAGTCTCGGAATTCCATATTTTATATTTCTTTTAATATTTGTTGTAGCCCCGCTTGTAGTTCTGTTCTGCTTTGCGTTTTCAGACAAAAACGGTAATTTTACATTCGCGAATTTCGCCAATTTCTTTACCGACCCGAATACTCTCGGCACGCTTTTTTACAGTCTTGCCGTCGCTGCGGTTACAACTGTCGTAAGCCTTCTGATCGCGTATCCTCTGGCTTATATACTTTCAAGGAGCACATTAAAATCAAAAGCGGTCATGCTCCTTATTATAATCGCTCCGATGTGGATCAATTTTTCGCTTAGAATATCGGCGCTTAAAGAGATCCTGACCGTAATCGAAGGAAATCTCGCCTACTATCCGTTTTTGAACGCGGTAATAGGTATGACATATGATTTCCTTCCATTTATGATACTTCCGATATACAACACGCTTACAAAGATGGATCTTTCGCTTGAGGAAGCCGCAAGAGACCTTGGAGCAGGAAACAGACAGACATTCCTTAAAATAACTCTTCCTCTTTCCACTCCTGGAATCATAAGCGGTGTTATGATGGTATTCCTTCCTTCGATGACGAACTATGTCGTTCTCGACATGCTCTATAACAGCACATATATCATGGGAAGCCTTATCGGAAGCTATTTCGCCGCTTACAACTGGCACGGCGGATCAATGATAGCGCTTATTCTTCTGGCTATCATCTGCATCTTTAACCTTATTACAGGCGGCTCGTCAGAAGAGAACAATCAGGGAGGTGCATTGCTATGATAAAAAAATCCGGAAAAGGCATTTTTCTCGGCCTTGTACTTATTTTCCTGTACGCTCCGATCATAATCCTCGCGATTTACAGCTTTACAGACGCTACGACTATCGGCGGAGCAGGAAGTTTTTCCCTGCAGAATTATGAGACGCTGTTTACCACAGAAGAACTTGTGGATATGATTTTAGGAACCATAATGCTGGCTCTCATATCCGCCATTATTTCAACTGTACTTGGAACGATCGGCGCCATCGGCTCTTTTTATTCAAAAAAGAAATTCAGATCATTTTATTCGACCATTAACCAGATTCCGGTAATCAACGCCGACGTTGTTACAGGATTCTCGATCTGCATTCTTCTTGTAGTAGTATTCGGCGTAAGCAAAGACACATACATTCCTCTTATTTTCGGACATGTGACGCTCTGCGCTCCGTTTGTATACCTTTCTGTAATGCCAAGATTAAAGCAGATGGATCCGTTTATTTACGAAGCGGCTCTCGATCTCGGAGCTTCGCCTGCTTCAGCGCTCAGAAAGATAGTTATTCCGCAGATCTTTCCGGGGATCCTCTCGGGATTTATGCTCGCGATAACCCTTTCTCTCGACGATTATTTTATCGCGACATACACGAAACCGGCGACGTTTGACACCATCAGCACTTATGTAGTTAACGCTACGAAAGGCGCTCAGACCGACATAAAGACGGCTCTCTGGGCTCTTTCAACCCTTATATTCGCAATAGTAATAATCGCCGTTATCATCATGAATGTGACGGCGTCGCGAAAAGCCGTAAAATTTAAGAAGGAGGCATAATCATGAAAAAGAAAATAACATCTCTTGTTCTTATCGTTATCGCCTCCGCGTCTCTTTTGCCCGCGCTTAAAGTGTCAGCGGATGAAGGAGCCGTCGAAGAAGTAACTCTTCGCGTGTGCAACTGGGAGGAGTACATAGATTTAGGCGACTGGGATCCGGATGAAGAAACCATCGACCTGGATAACGGAGATATCTTAGGCGTAAATCCGATGGTCGAC
>CASEDW010000063.1 GCA_949286775.1 uncultured Eubacteriales bacterium
ATCGTGTGAGTAAAAGTTATGACAAAGGGCATCCTGCTCTTGACAATATTTCACTTCACATCGACAAGGGTGAGTTCGTTTTCGTCGTTGGAGCCAGCGGTTCAGGCAAATCGACTTTTATCAAATTACTGCTTAAAGAACTCGATCCTACGAAGGGTACGATAACAGTAAACGGAAACGTTCTCAACAAATTACCGCGAAGAAAGATACCTAAATACAGACGCGGACTTGGAGTTGTTTTCCAGGATTTCCGTCTTCTTAAAGACAGAAATGTCTATGAAAACGTTGCTTTCGCGCAGCGTGTCATTGAAAGACCTACTTCCGCGTTAAAGAAAAATGTTCCGGAGGTGCTTACGCTTGTCGGACTTGCCGACAAATATAAATCGCTTCCGAAGGAACTTTCGGGCGGCGAGCAGCAGCGTGTAGCGCTGGCAAGAGCCCTCGTAAACAGGCCTGATATTCTCTTGGCGGACGAACCTACAGGTAACCTCGATCCCAGAAATTCAGTCGAGATTATGAAACTTTTGGAAGAAATCAACGCGAGAGGAACAACGGTAGTCGTTGTTACTCATAACAGAGAAATAGTAAATGCAATGAAAAAACGCGTTGTTCGGCTCAGGAAAGGCGTCATCATAAGCGACGAAAAAGAAGGTGTTTACGTTGAGGATTAGTACTGTAGGATACAGCGCGAAACAGGGTATAAAAAACATCGGACGAAATAAGATGTTCTCAATAGCTTCCATAGCGACAATGAGCGCATGTATTTTTATGTTCGGACTGTTCTTTTCGCTTATTATGAACTTTAACTATATCCTGAAAAATGTCGAATCAAACGTCGGTATTACCGTTTTCTTTGATGAGGGACTCGATCAGGGTACGATCGATATTATCGGTCAGGAAATCTCAAACAGAAGCGACGTCAAGTCGTGCAAATATGTATCGGCGGATGAAGCGTGGGAATCATTCTCACAGCGTTACTTTGAAGGATACGAAGACGCGGCGGAAGGATTTAGGAATAATCAGGATAATCCCCTCGCCAATTCAGCCCACTATGAAGTATATGTAAATGAGATCGAAGATCAGAATGATCTTGTCGCTTTTATAGAAGGCCTTGACGGCGTAAGAAGCGTAAATCAGTCTCAGGAAGCTACAAATACCCTTACTACTATAAATCAGCTTGTTACCATAGTTTCACTGGTAATTATAGCGATACTTCTTGTAGTATCCGTTTTCCTGATAAGCAATACGGTTTCCATGGGTATTACTATCAGGCGTGAAGAGATAGCGATCATGAAATATATTGGAGCTACAAACGCCTTTGTAAGACTTCCGTTTATGCTTGAAGGTATTATTATCGGTCTTATCGGAGCGATCATACCGCTTGTCGTGCTTTATTTCTTATATCAGAAAGCCGTGACATATATGCTTACACGATTCACAGTGCTGACAGACTTTATGAACGGTCTGCTTCCTGTAGAGCAGGTATTTATGTGGCTGCTTCCGATCGGAATTATACTTGGCATGGGAATCGGTTTCATCGGTTCGACGATGACAATCAGAAAACATTTAAAAGTTTGATTTTTGTTTTATATGGCGCGCCGCGTTCGCGGCGCGTTTTTTTGCTGTATTAAGCAGGTTATAGGCCGTGTTTTCGGCAAAAGGAACTTTATAAAAAATTTATATAATTTTATTTGACACAGTAAGAAAGCTTTGATATATTATATGAGAAATTTATCTAAATAAATTTAGGTAAATAAATAAAGCTAAATAAATCACAAGTAAAAGGGGAAAATGAATTATGTTTGAAAAAGTAAAAGATATTATCGTGGAGATTATCAGCTGCTCAGAGGATGAGGTAACTATGGAGACAAGCCTCAAAGACGATCTTGGAATCGATTCTCTTGACGCTATGGAAATCGCTATGGCTGTTGAAGAGAAACTTGGCGTAACTATCGCTGAGGATAAACTTGCTGAGATGGAATATGTAAAAGACATCGTGTCTTATGTAGAGGCAAACGCTTAAATCGCAAATATCTACCGTTAGTGACGCGTTACGCGCGTCAGAAAGAGGAAAATATGCAGATTGAAGAATTATTCAAAATCTGGGACAGATTTGAAAACTCAAAGACGACGGAATTTGTATTTGAAGCTGACGGACAGAAGCTTTGTTTAAAAAAAGAAATTAAGACGGCTGCGCCTGTAATTCAGACTACGGCGCAGCCTGTTATGCAGGCGGCAGCTCCTGCAGCTGCGCCTCAGGCAGAAGCTCCTGCATCGTCAGAGATACAGGTTTCCGGCACTCCGGTAAAAGCTCCTTTTGTGGGAACATTTTACAGAGCGGCAGCTCCGGGAGAGGATCCGTTCGTAAAACTCGGACAAAAAGTCAGCAAAGGCGATGTGATAGGAATAATCGAAGCGATGAAACTCATGAACGAGATCACCGCGCCGTGCGACGGAGTCATTACTGATATATTCGTAGAAGATGAAAAACTCGTCGAATATGACCAGGTATTAATGAGCATAGGAGAATAAAATAATATGTTCAAAAGAATTCTCATAGCTAACAGGGGCGAGATAGCATTAAGGATAATCAGATGCTGTCGTGAATTGAATATTCAGTCAGTTGTTGTATGTTCAACAGAAGATAAAAAATCACTTCCTGTTATGATGGCAACATATTCTATATGTATAGGACCGGCTAAGGCAAAAGACAGCTATTTAAATCAGAACGCGATCATAGAGGCGGCAAAGAAGATGAACTGCGACGCTATCCACCCGGGGTATGGATTTCTTTCTGAGAATGCCGATTTCGCGAGAAAATGTGAACAGAACGGCATAGTTTTCATCGGACCTTCAGCCGATATCATCGACAGGATGGGAGACAAGCAGGCTGCGAGAAAACTCATGATGGAGAACGACGTTCCGGTTGTTCCCGGATCTGAGGGCTGTATAGATACGGTTGAGGACGCTCTGAAGTGGGCAGAAAAAGTCGGATATCCCGTGCTTGTCAAAGCTTCCGCCGGAGGCGGCGGAAAGGGTATGCGCCGCGTTTACAGCGCCCAGGATATGAAGGCTGCGTTTGATTCGGCAAAATCAGAAGCCGAGTCCGCTTTTGGAAACGGCGATCTCTATCTTGAAAAGCTGATTATCGATCCGAGACATATCGAGGTTCAGATACTCGCCGACAAATCAGGAAATGTCGTACATCTTGGAGAAAGGGACTGTTCCCTTCAGAAAAACAATCAGAAACTCCTCGAAGAGTCGCCTGCTGTCGGTATAGATGACGATTTAAGGGAAAGAATCAGACAGACAGCCGTAAAAGCAGCTAAAGCGGCAGGATATTTCAGCGCGGGAACGATCGAGTTTGTGCTGGATAAACATGGAAACTTCTATTTCATCGAAATGAATACCAGAATCCAGGTGGAGCATCCTGTTACGGAATGCGCCACAGGAATCGATCTCGTAAGGGAACAGATACTTATTGCCCTTGGTAGAAAGCTTCCGTTTGAACAGAAAGACATTAAAATCAACGTACATGTCATAGAGTGCAGAATAAACGCATTGTCAACAGGAAAGATTACCACGCTTCATCTTCCGGAAGGTTTCGGAGTGAGAGTTGAAAGCGCCCTGTATGAAGGATACGAGGTAAGCCCGTATTATGATTCAATGATTGCGAAGCTTATCGTATTCGGCAGCAACAGAAGAGAAGCGGTCAGAAGACTCAGACGTGTTCTCGAAGAGATCATAGTCGACGGAGTAAAGACAAATGCTCATCTGATGTATCTTCTCACTTATCAACCGGAATTTATCAGGGGAGGTTTTGATACTTCCTACTGGAAAAAAGTTGAAGGCGATCTTATAAAAGAGTTGACTGAGGTTAGTAAATAATGGGTATTCAGGATATATTTGCAGATAATAAAAATAAATACAGAAAGCTTGTAGGACTCAGAAAAAATATTGCTCCGCAGGAAAGTATGATCTGCCCTAAATGCAAAAATGCAGTTGAGGAAAAAAGCCTGGCAAAGAATAAATATGTCTGCGGTTACTGCGGATATCATTTTAAAATGCCTGTTATGGACAGGATTAAAATGTTGTGCGATGAAGGCAGATTTATTGAATTCCAGAAAGATCTGACTACGAAAGATCCGATAAAGTTTCCGGATTATGAAAAAAAACTTCACGACGCAGAGCAGAAAGCGAAGACAAAGGAAGCGGTTGTAACGGGAGTTATAGGAATTAAAGACGTTACGGCCGCGATAGCCGTTATGAACAGCGATTTCATCATGGGAAGCATGGGAACTGTAGTCGGCGAAAAGATAACGGCTCTTACTGAGTATGCAGGTAAAAAAGGTCTTCCCCTTGTGATTTTCGCGGCCAGCGGCGGAGCCAGAATGCAGGAGGGACTGTTTTCACTGATGCAGATGGCTAAGACGTCGGCGGCAATAGAAAAGTACAAAGAAAAGGGCGGAATTTATATTTCGTGTCTCACAAATCCTACGACAGGAGGCGTAAGCGCCAGCTTCGCCACTTTAGGAGATATTATAATCGCCGAACCGGAAGCGCTTATTTGCTTCGCGGGACCACGAGTAATAGAACAGACGATAGGACGTTCACTGCCGCCGGGATTCCAGCGATCGGAATTTTTATCCGAGCATGGAATGGTGGATATTGTCTGTGAAAGAAACAAATTGAGAGAACTCATCTACAAGATCATTAAAATTCATACTTTGAACAATTTGGAAACAAAGAAAGGAAACGAAAATGGCTGAGATAACATCTTATGAACGCGTTGAGCGCGCAAGAAGCAAAGACAGGCCTCTGATAACGGACTATATCAAAGCCCTTTTCGATGACTTCATAGAACTTAAAGGAGACAGACTGGCAAAAGAAGACCCTTCCATATTGGGAGGAATCGCTGTATTTCACGGAATGCCGGTCACCGTTATAGGCCACAGAAAGGGCCGTACTACAGAAGAAAACATCAAATACAATTTCGGTATGGCTTCACCAGAAGGATACAGAAAATCCCTGCGTCTTATGAAACAGGCGGAGAGATTCAAGCGTCCTGTAATTACGTTCATCGACACGCCGGGGGCATATCCCGGAATGGAAGCTGAGAGCAGCGGACAGGCAAACGCTATAGCGGAAAATATGGCTGCTATGAGCGTTTTAAAAACTCCTGTAATCGCGGTTATAACGGGAGAGGGAAGCTCGGGAGGAGCCCTTGCCCTTGGAGTCGCAGACAGAGTTTTTATGCTTGAAAACGCTGTTTACAGTATTTTGTCGCCGGAGGGATTCGCATCTATCATGTGGAAAGATCCGTCGCGCGCACCGGAGGCGAGCGAGGTTATGAAGCTGACCGCACAGGATTTATACGAATATAAGCTGATCGACAGGATAATTCCGGAAAAAGGATTGTTTAAGAACCTTGATAAAAGCCTTAAAGCGGCAATTTTAAAACTTAAATCATATGATGATGAAGAGTTGATCGGCAGAAGATATAAAAAATTCAGAACTATAGACGGCGAGTATAAGCCAGCGGTAGTCTGATATCAGGAGGGAAAATGTCAGGCGTAAAAGTCATAGGTACAGGTTATTCACTTCCTGTAAAAGTAGTAACAAACGACGACCTGAGCAAGGTTGTAGATACGAACGACGAGTGGATATACTCACGAACAGGAATTAAAAGCAGACATATTATAAGCGGCGACGAAGCGGTTCATACGCTTGCCGTGTCATCGGCTGAAAAAGCGATAAAGAACGCTTACGAAAACGACAGCGATTTTTCAAAAGATAAAATAATCGCAGTTTATGTCGCGACAATGACGTCAAGTTACGTATTTCCGTCAACTGCGTGCATTGTGCAAAAAGAACTTGAGCTTCCGGAAAGCATAAAGGCTTTTGATATAAGCGCGGCATGCACAGGATTCGTATACGCGCTTCAGACGGCGGCGGATACGCTGCAGACTCATGTCGGCGACGAAGGCTATGTTCTCGTAATCGGAAGCGAATGCATGTCAAGAACGCTCAATTTCAGCGACAGATCCTCATGTGTTCTGTTTGGCGACGGCGCCGGATCCGTCATAATTAAAAAAGACGATTCAGAGAGCAGCGTTTTTATGCAGCTGTCAGGAACCGAAGGAAATACAGAGGTTCTGCATTGCGGAACTTATAACGGCGGGGACGGATATCTTCATATGGACGGAGGAAAAGTTTATAAATTCGCGATAACATCCCTTAACGGAGCGATAAAAAAACTTCTCGAGAACTCCGGAAGCACGATGGAGGATATAGATTACGTCGTATGCCATCAGGCGAATTCAAGAATCATCGATTCAGTAAAGAAAAAATATCCGGGACATGAACATAAATTCTTTATGAATATGGAAACATGCGCCAATACATCGGCTGCAAGCGTTTCAATAGCGATGGCGGATATGTATGAAAAAGGACTGCTTAAATCAGGAATGAAGATAATTACAGTCGCTTTCGGTGCGGGACTTTCATGGAACGCCGTGCTCATGACTGTGTAAAGGAGATCACTATGAAAATTAATGAGATTTTTAATATCAAATATCCGTTCATTCAGGGCGGAATGGCAAACATCGCGACAGCTGAACTTGCGAGCGCAGTATCAAATGCGGGTGGACTTGGACTTATCGCTGCAGGAGGAATGAATGTCGACGTATTAAGAGAGAACATCAGAAAATGCCGCGAGATGACAGACGGACTTTTCGGAGTAAACTTAATGCTCATGCATCCGCAGATCGATGATCTGGCTCAGGTTGTTCTCGATGAGGGTGTAAAGATCGTAACGACAGGCGCGGGAATGCCTTCTAAATATATGGACGACTGGAAAAAAGCAGGAATCAAAGTTCTTCCTGTTACATCAAGCGTTATGATGGCAAAAAAACTTCAGGACATGGGCGCCGATATGATTATAGCGGAGGGAACAGAGTCAGGCGGACACGTCGGAGAAATGACGACAATGGCTGTAGTGCCTCAGATGGTAGACGCCCTTGACGTTCCTGTTATCGCAGCAGGAGGTATCGCTTCAGGAAGACAGCTGGCGGCTGCATTTGCCCTTGGAGCTTCAGGAGTTCAGATGGGAACGGTGCTGCTTGCCTCAGAAGAGTGCCCGATTCATCAGAATTATAAAGACGCCGTAATAAAATCAAAGGACAACGATACAATAGTTACAGGAAGAATAGCAGGAACGCCGGTTCGTATCCTTAAGAACGCCATGGCGCGCGAGTATGTAAAACAGGAGAAAAAAGGCGCTACTGTTATGGAACTTGAGAAATATACGTTAGGTTCCTTAAGAAGAGCAGTATTTGACGGAGATACAAAGACAGGCTCGCTTATGGCAGGACAGGTTTCAGGAATGGTAAATGAAATCAGACCTATAGCTAAAATATTTGAAGATATCTATTCAGAATATATTGAAACTGTGAAAAAACTTGCAGGTTCAGTTTAAAAGTTAACGGAGAATTCTACAATGAGAGTATTTTTATATGCGGGACAGGGCGCCCAGTTCGTAGGAATGGGACAGGATATGTATGAAGCATTTCCTGAATATAAAGAAGTAGTGGACAGCGTAAAACTGGGATTCGACCATAAAAAACTTATGGAAGAAGGACCTATAGAAGTTTTATCGGATACAGTATATACACAGCCGTGCTATGCTATTTTCGCTGCCGGCGTTACGGAGGTTTTAAGAAAACACGGAATTACTCCCGACGCTGCATGCGGCTTAAGTCTTGGCGAATACGGCGCGCTGTACGCGGCAGGCGTATGGAGCAGAGATGATTATATTGATATAGTCAGCTACAGAGGAAAAGTCATGTCAGACGCCGTTAAAGGAATGACGTATTCGATGAGCGCCATAGTGGGAAGCGACGCGCAAACTGTAGAAAAAGTATGCGCTCAGGCAGCGGCCGATAACGGATTTGTAACGGTGGCGAATTATAACTGCCCGGGACAGTATGTTGTATGCGGCGAAGAAAAAGCCGTAGCAGCTGTTGAAGAGATAATGGCAAACGAATATAAGGCAAAACCGAAGAGACTTAATACGACAAGTCCGTTCCATACGTATCTTCTCAAAGAAGCCGGGGATAAACTGAAAGAAAAATTCGAGACAGTTAAGTTTAACAAAGCTTCGATTCCGGTTGCCATGAACGTTACGGGAAAACTGCTTGAAGAAAACGAGGATCTTAAGGCTCTTCTTGAAGAGCAGGTTCAAAAGAGCGTCAGATTCGAAGATTGTCTCAAAACGCTTCTTGAAAAAGGAGCCGATGAATTTATTGAGATAGGACCGGGAAAAGTTCTCACGGGACTTGTCAGAAAGACAGCAAGAGCCATTGGAAAAAACATAAATGTTTCAACTATTCAGAAAGCCGAAGACCTGAAAAAACTCATTGGACAGGAGAATTAAAATAAATGGACAGAAAAAAAGTCGCTCTTGTAACGGGAGCAAGCCGCGGAATAGGAAGAGCCATATGCGTTAAGCTCGCGAAATGCGGAATGGATATCGCCTTTACATACAGTTCCGATGAAGAGGGCGCGGCAAAAACAAAGGAACTCTGCGAGGAAAACGGAGCGGTTGTATATATGTACCGCGCTGATATCAGAAATTCTGAAAGCTGCGCCGAGATTGTAAAGGATCTTGTATCAAAGACTGATAAACATATAGACGTGCTTGTCAACAATGCCGGAATCACAAGAGATAACCTCATTATGAGAATTAAAGACGAGGATCTCGACGCGGTAATAGATACTAATCTCAAAGGAACGTTTTATATGATGCGGGAAGTATCGCGTATCATGCTCAGACAGCGTTCCGGAAAAATAGTAAATATAAGCAGCGTTGTAGGCGTGATGGGAAACGCGGGTCAGGTGAATTATGCGGCGACAAAAGCCGCTGTTATAGGAATGACAAAATCTCTGGCAAGAGAACTCGCCTCAAGACACATCAATGTAAACGCGGTCGCGCCGGGCGTTATTCAGACGAAAATGACTGACGCGATCCCTGAGGATGTTAAAGAACAGCTTACATCACAGATATTGTTTAAAGAAGCGGGAAAACCGGAGGATATAGCAAATGCCGTAGCGTTTCTCGCGTCAGATGAAAGCAATTACATAACAGGACAGGTATTATGTGTAGACGGAGGTATGGCTCTATGAGAAGAGTTGTTGTTACGGGAATCGGCGCCGTTACGCCTATCGGAAATAATGTCGCAGACATGTGGGAAGCGGTAAAAGAAGGAAAATGCGGTATCGCGCCTATCACGCTTTATGATACATCAGAACAGAAAGTAAAACTCGCGGCGGAAGTAAAGGATTTTCATCCTGAAACGGTTTATGATAAAAAAGAACTCCGCCGTATGGACAGATTCACACAGTTTGCTGTAGTAGCGGCAGCGGAAGCTATGCAGGACTGCGATATTGATCTTGAAAAAACAGATCTGGAGCGATTCGGAATTATAGTTTCAAGCGGTATCGGCGGACTTAATGTAATCCAGAACGAAAACAAAAGAGGCGCGGAAAAAGGTTATGATAAAGTAATGCCTTACTTTATTCCTATGGCTATCTCAAACCTTGCAGCAGGACAGATAGCGATAAAATACGGCCTTCATGGAATGTGCTCATGCGTTGTAACGGCTTGCGCCGGCGGAACAAACGCAATCGGAGACGCGTTCAGACATATCAGGGACGGTTATGCCGATATCATGATGGCAGGCGGTACGGAAGCATGTATCACAAACCTCGGAATCGGAGGATTTACTTCAATGCAGGCGCTTTCTACAAGCGAAGATCCAAACAGAGCGTCCATTCCGTTTGATAAAGAGAGAAACGGATTCGTAATGGGAGAAGGAGCCGGAATGCTTGTTCTCGAAGAATATGAACATGCCGTTGCGCGAGGAGCCAAGATCTACTGTGAAGTTTCAGGTTACGGCGTAAACTGCGACGCGTATCATATAACTGCTCCAAGCGAGGACGCCGTAATGGCTTCAAAGTGCCTTGAGATGGCCATTAAAGAAGCAGGTATAAAACCTGAAGATATCGACTATATCAACGCCCACGGAACATCGACAAAGCTCAATGACAAAGGCGAAACGAAGGCTATTAAGAAAGTTTTTGGAGATCATGCGTATAAGCTTGCGGTAAGTTCGACAAAAGCCATGACGGGACATATGATCGCAGCGACAGGAGCAGTTGAAGGAATCATCACGGCTCTCAGCATTAAAAATGATTATATTCCGGCAACCATCAATTATCGTATTCCTGACGAAGAGTGCGATCTTGATATCGTTCCAAATGAAGGAAGAGAAGCGAAAGTAGATTACGCGCTGTCAAATTCACTTGGATTCGGCGGACATAACGCTTGCATAATCATGAACAAGGTAGATAAAAGAGGTTAAATTAATATGGAATTAAATATTACGCAGATTCAGGAAATACTTCCTCACAGATATCCTTTTTTGCTGCTCGATAAAGTGACTTCATGTGAACCTGAGAAGGAATGCACTGCGATCAAATGCGTTTCAGGAAACGAGCAGTTTTTCCAGGGACATTTCCCGGGTCAGCCTATAATGCCCGGAGTTCTTATACTGGAAGCCCTCGCCCAGACAGGCGCTGTAGCTCTTCTTTCAAAAGAAGAAAATAAAGGGAAAATAGTGCTTTTTGGAGGCGTTAAGAACGCGCGTTTTAAAAGGCAGGTAGTTCCGGGAGACGTGCTCGAACTTCATTGCGAAATCATAAAAATGTTCGGTTCCGTTGGAACGGGATCGGCGGTAGCTACAGTAAACGGAGAGATAGCTGTTAAAGCGGAGATTACTTTTGCAATCGCCTGATAACGGTGATATCATTGATGCATACGTATAAAGGGTTGGTAATTAAGTGTTAACAGAGCTTTTTAAGAAAGTGTATAATCAGTTTAAATTACATTTTTACAACGAAGTATTTAAGAAGTGGAGAGGGAGAGAAGTCTCCCTTACCACAGTTGAAACGTTTTGCATGGAGATAATACATGCGCTTGACAAGCCTACAGTCAGCCAGTTTTCAAAGTTCTGCTCGCTGTCATCCGCGAACGCGGCGGACAAGATAAGCAAACTTGTGAGCAAGGGATATTTAAATAAGGTGCAGTCGGAGACGGACAAAAGAAAATTTTATCTGGAGCCTACGCAGAAATATCTTGATTATTATGATCTGAGCGATACTTATGTGGATTCAGTACTTGACAAAGTAAAAGACAGGTTTACCAAGGATGAGATGCAAACCTTTTTCAAGATTCTTAATGTTCTCGATCAGGAATTGGAATTAAATAACAGGGAAAAGGAAGGATTTACATGAAAATCACGGTTATTGACGCCCAGGGAGGCGGAATCGGCAGAAATATAGTCGCGTCCATAAAAAAAGAATATCCTGAAGCTGATATTACGGCGATCGGGACAAACGGCATAGCGGCGTCCGCCATGCTTAAGGCAGGCGCGGACAGGGCGGCGTCAGGTGAAAATCCTTTTATTGTCGCATGCAGAAACGCGGAACTTATAATAGGACCGATAGGGATTGTGATCGCTGATTCCCTGCTTGGCGAAATAACGCCAAAGATGGCTGTGGCAGCTGCACAGAGCAGCGCGAAAAAATTGTTTATTCCTTTTAATCAGTGTGGTAATATAATAGTCGGTGTTAAAGACCTTTCGATGAAATCATTGATGGCAAATCTAATGGAAGAGATAGATAAGCTTATGAAAGGAACTTCGGCTTGTGATTAAGAAAAAAGTAGGGATCATGGGAGGAACTTTTGATCCTATACATATCGGGCATCTGATACTGGCGCAGAGCGCGTATGAACAGCTGGGACTTGACGAGATACTGTTCGTGCCGGCGGGAAAACCGCCTCACAAAAAAGACAAGATTATCCTGGCCACGGGTCAGCAGCGTTCGGAAATGGTAAGGCTTGCCATAGAAGGCAATGAAAATTTCGTGCTCGATACGATGGAAATAGAAAAACAGAGTTATTCGTATACCTTTGAAACGATTCAGAGTTTATGCGAAAAATATCCCGAAGATGATTTTTATTTTATTATAGGCGGGGATTCGCTCAGGGATTTTCATACATGGAAAAATCCGGAGATAATAGCGAAGTACTGCTACATAGCGGCTTCTTACAGACCCAAGATCCATGAGGATTTTGATGATCTTCTTGAGCAGAACAGAAAAGCGTACGGCGATAAGTTTGTGAAAGTAACGGCGCCGATGCTGGATATTTCATCGAGCGAGCTTCGGGAAATCGCAGAAAGCGGCGATTCGATCAGATACTACGTTCCAGAAAAGGTGTATGAATATATAAAAGAAAATGAATTATATGAGCGCAATCCGAATGGTTTTAGTGATTTCGAAAGTGCGTAGCACGTAGAAATCACGAGACTCATAATATAAATAAAATTAGCAGGAGTCGGTGCAAAAGCCGGCTCTTTTGTTGTATAATATAATACTAAGGTCAAAAAGTTAGGCTTTTCATGCTTGCATGAAAATGAATGACTTTATGACCTGTTAATATGGGTTAAAGAAAAAACGAACTATGGTTACTTGAGAACTTAACGCCTACAGAAGAGATAAAAAAGAATCTGAATGTGCTGAATCAGATGCTGAAGGAGGATTAGTTTAATGGGCTACTGCGCATGGGCGGATACAGATCCGCTGGACAAGGTATATCATGACA
>CASEDW010000064.1 GCA_949286775.1 uncultured Eubacteriales bacterium
AACAAAACTCAAATGAGATATAACGTGCAAAAATTTAAAGACGGGGTAGTCGGATAAACGGACTTAAAATCGGCAGTTAAATAAGAGTAGAAAGGAAGTATAATTATGAGCTGCACAAACTTTCCATGTTATGGAACGCTGGAACAGGGAACGGAACTGATGAACTGGCTCGAAGCAAATAAGGATATGCCGGGAATAGTTCTTCCCGCGCTTCAGAAGGCACAGGAAATATACGGATATGTTCCACGTCCTGTACAGCAGATAATTGCTGATTTTGCGCATAAGCCGCTTTCAGAGGTATATGGAGTCGCTACATTTTATTCACAGTTTAACCTTGAGCCGAAAGGCAGAAATCAGATCAGCGTATGCCTCGGAACCGCTTGTTATATCAAAGGCAGCGGCAAGATATTACAGATGCTTCAGGAAAAACTCAATGTAAATGAATCGGGAGTTACCGAGGACGGACGTTTCAGCATCGATTCATGCAGATGTCTCGGATGCTGCGGCATGGCGCCTGTAATGAAAGTAAACGATGATGTATACGGAAATCTTTCGGGAGAAGAGCTCGATGCTATTCTCGCTAAATATGAATAAGAGAGGAGACTGATTTATGGGAGAAAAAATTACAAAGATACAGTCCCTTGCCGAACTGAACAAGATCAAAGAAGAAGAGATCAGACGAATGAGCATTCAGGATGGCGTCAGAATTGTTGTCGGACTTGGAACATGCGGAGTTGCAGCCGGAGCGCAGCCTGTGTATGACGCTATTGCCGAATATATTAAAGAGAATGGGATGCAGGACAGAGTGCTTCTTGAAGAGACGGGATGCGTAGGTATCTGTCAGTATGAACCTGTCGTTGAAGTTTATGAACCGAATATCCGTACAACATATGTACATATGACAGTTGAGAGCGCCCTTCGTGTTATGAAACAGCATATCCAGGGCGGAAATCCGATTGCCGAATTTACTATCGGCTCATCAAAAAACGGGAGGTGATAGAGTATGTATCGTAGTTATGTAATGATATGCGGAAGCGAAAACTGTTCTTCAATACCGGGCCACGAGCATCTTTATAATGAATTCCAGAATCAGATAAAGGCAGCCGGACTTGAAAAAGAAGTCATGGTGCTAACAGGCAGCTGCCTTGGCATCTGCCATGAAGGCGTAGGACCTAACGTAGCTATTTTCCCGGAGGGTTCTATATATACAGGCGTAAAACCCGAAGATGTAGCCGAAATCGTCTATGAACATCTTCTTAAAGACAACCGCGTTACGCGTCTTCTTTTTGATGAGACGGTTACAATCGGAAATGCCAGAAGCGTAGAAGATACAGAATTTTATAAAAAACAGTGCAGAATCGCTATGCGAAACTGCGGTATTATTGATCCTAAAAATATAAAAGAATATATCGCAAAAGACGGATATCAGTCTCTGTACAAAGTGCTGACAGAGATGACGCCTGATGAGGTAATCGACGTGGTTCTTGCATCAGGATTAAGAGGACGAGGCGGAGCCGGATTCCCGACAGGAAGAAAGTGGAAATTCGCGAGCGGAAACAGAGGAAAAGTTCAGAAATACGTGTGCTGTAATGCCGATGAAGGCGATCCGGGCGCGTTCATGGACAGAAGCGTTTTGGAGGGCGACCCTCACAGCGTTATCGAAGCCATGGCTATCGCGGCTTATGCTATAGGATCAGATCACGGATACGTTTACGTACGTGCCGAATATCCTGAGGCGGTAGAGCATCTTGAGATCGCCATCGCTCAGGCAAAAGAATACGGACTTCTTGGAAAAAATATTTTCGGTACGGAATTCAATTTTGAACTTGAGATCAAACTCGGAGCAGGAGCGTTTGTATGCGGTGAAGAGACGGCGCTTATGACTTCAATTGAAGGAAAACGTGGAGAGCCGCGTCCAAGACCGCCGTTCCCGGCTTCAAAGGGTCTTTTCTCGGTTCCTACGATACTTAACAATGTAGAGACCTATGCGAATATCCCTCCTATTATATTAAAGGGCGCCGAGTGGTTCTCGTCCATAGGAGTACCTTCAAGTACGGGAACAAAGGTATTTGCCCTTGGCGGAAAGATCAGAAATACGGGTCTTGTGGAAGTTCCTATGGGAACGACATTAAGAACGATTGTCGAGGATATCGGCGGAGGTATTCCGAACGGACGTTCATTTAAAGCGGCTCAGACAGGAGGACCTTCCGGCGGATGTATTCCGGCAAGCCTTATTGATACTCCCGTTGATTTCGATTCTCTTTCAAAGATCGGCGCGATGATGGGTTCGGGCGGACTTATCGTAATGGACGACTCGACATGTATGGTCGATATCGCCAAGTTCTTCCTGGAGTTTATCGTTGAAGAAAGCTGCGGAAAATGTACCCCGTGCCGTGTCGGTACAAAACGTCTCCTTGAACTTCTGACAAAGATAACAGATGGAAAAGGAACGATGGAAGACCTGAATCGAATCGAAGAGCTCGCTTCGTTTATGAAAGACAACAGTCTTTGCGCACTCGGACAGACGGCTGCGAACCCGGTACTTTCAACAATAAAATATTTCAGAGATGAATATATTGAACATATAGAGAATAAACATTGTCCTGCAGGCGTATGTAAGAATCTTCTTACATATCATATAGATCCGAAGCTCTGCAGAGGATGTACTGCCTGTGCTAAGGCGTGTCCTGTACATGCGATTGTTGGAACTGTTAAGAATCCTCATGCGATTGATACGTCAAAATGTATCAAGTGTGGAAGCTGTATTGAAAAATGCCGTTTCGGTGCGATAGAGAGAAAGTAAGGAGGATTGATTATGATAAGTAAAAAGGTGGATACCATGGATATGATAAACATCAAAATCAACGGAATTCCTTGCCAGGCTCCCGCAGGCTCTACTATTTTGGAGGCGGCGCACGCATCTGGAATCGCAATTCCGACACTTTGTTACTTGAAAGAGATCAATGCGATCGGCGCATGCCGAATCTGTGTTGTTGAAGTAAAAGGAGCGAAAACGCTCGTACCTGCCTGCGTGCATCCGATCAGTGAAGGTATGGAAATATTCACAAATACAAAACGTGTGCACGACGCGAGAAGAACTAACTTAAAGCTTATACTTTCAACACACCGTCAGGAATGTCTTTCATGTGACAGAAACGGCCATTGCGAACTTCAAAATCTGTGCTATGAATATGCAGTAGACAGCAACATGGCTTTTGAAGGCGAAAAGATTCAGTACGAGATAGACGACAGCGCTGTCCATATGCAGCGTGACAATACAAAATGTATCATGTGCCGCAGATGTACGGCGGTCTGCAATGTGGCGGAAGGCGTCGGATGCATCGGCGTTTCAGGAAGAGGCTTTACGGCTAAGATCGGTTCAAGTTTTGGAGAAAAGCTTGCCGAGTCAAAGTGCATCCACTGCGGACAGTGTATAATCGCATGTCCTACAGGAGCGCTTTCGGAAAAAGACGATACATCTAAAGTTTGGGAAGCTATCGCTGATCCTGATAAATATGTAATCGTTCAGACTGCTCCGTCGGTAAGAGCGGGACTTGGCGAAGAATTTTTGATGGATATCGGCGAAAATGTAGAAGGAAAGATGGTTACGGCTCTTCGTATGCTCGGCTTTGACGCCGTATTCGATACTGATTGGGCAGCTGATCTTACGATTATGGAGGAGGCGACAGAACTCCTTCACCGCATACAGAACGGCGGTACGATGCCTATGTTTACAAGCTGCTGTCCGGGATGGATCAAGTTCTGCGAGACATTTTATCCGGAATTTATCCCTAATCTTTCCACATGCAAGAGCCCTCAGAGTATGTTTGGCGCTATGGCGAAATCATACTACGCTAAAAAGATGGATATTGATCCAAATAATATCGTAGTTGTATCTGTTATGCCGTGTACAGCTAAGAAATTTGAGATCACAAGAGACGATATGTCGGGCGCCGGAGAAGGACTTCGTGACGTTGACATCTCTATCACAACGAGAGAACTCAGCAAGATGATCCGCCGCGCGGGTCTTCTGTTCAATATTCTGCCGGAATCCGAGTTTGACGCTCCTCTTGGAATCGCTTCGGGAGCAGGTCATATATTCGGAGCGTCAGGAGGCGTTATGGAAGCTGCGCTTCGTACAGCGGCTGAAGTCATCACAGGAAAGAGTCTTGGCGCGGTAGAGTTTAAAGAAGTCCGTGGAGCGCACGGAATCAAAGAAGCCACTTATGATATCGGCGGAACTCCTGTCAGAGTCTGCGTACTCAGCGGAGCCGCAAACGCGAGAACCCTTCTCGAAGACATTAAGGCCGGTAAACGTCAATATGACTTTATCGAGGTAATGGCATGTCCGGGAGGATGTGTAAACGGCGGAGGTCAGCCGTTCCAGCCTTCGGTAGTCAGAAACTTCTCGAGCGTATCATCTATGAGAGCTGAAGCCCTCTATGGAGAAGACGCGAGTATGGAACTCAGAAAGAGCCATGAAAATCCGGCTATCAAACAGGTTTACGAAGAATACCTTGAGGCTCCAGGCAGTGATATCGCTCATCATCTGCTTCATACTTCTTATGTAGACCGCAGTGAAAAATAATAACTGACTTAACACAGGCGGAGAGCTTTAGCTCTCCGCTTTTCTTGAAATCTTCCATAAGCTGTGATATCATAATCGCGTTATGATGAAAAATGTTTAGGAGTAAACGTCATGAAATATAATTTTAAGAAGATTGAACCAAAATGGCAGGCTAAATGGGCCGAGAAAAAAATCTTCAATGCTGTTGATTACAGCGATAAACCGAAATTTTACGGACTTGTTGAATTCCCTTATCCGTCAGGAGCGGGAATGCATGTAGGTCATATCAAAGCTTATTCAAGCATTGAAGTAGTAGCGAGAAAGAGAAGAATGCAGGGATACAATGTTCTTTTCCCTATCGGTTTCGACGCATTCGGTCTTCCTACAGAAAACTACGCTATTAAGACAAAGACCACTCCACGCGAGATCACAGATAAAAACATCGCGAGATTTTCCGAGCAGCTTAAAAGAGTAGGATTTTCATTTGACTGGGATCGTGTTATCGACACGACAGACGAGCATTATTATAAATGGACACAGTGGATATTCCTCAAAATGTTTGAAAAGGGACTCGTGTTCAGAGACACCGCTTTAGTAAATTACTGCCCGTCATGTAAAGTAGTACTTTCAAATGAAGACAGCCAGGGCGGAAAGTGCGATATATGCCACAGCGACGTCATTCAGAAATCAAAGGCTGTATGGTATCTGCGTATAACGGAATACGCCGATAAACTGCTGGAAGGTCTCGACCATGTTCAGTATCCTGAAAATGTAAAGGCGCAGCAAGTGCACTGGATCGGCAAATCCACGGGAGCTTTTGTTGACTTTTCGGTGGATGGCATCGAAGACAAACTCCGCATATATACTACAAGACCTGATACCCTTTTCGGCGTTACGTTTATGGTAATCGCGCCGGAGCATCCTATTATCGACAAATACGCCGGCAAAATCAAGAATATGGACGCTATAAAGGCTTACCGTGAAGAGTGTCAGAAAAAGACAGAGTTCGAGAGAACTCAGCTCGTAAAGAAGGATAAGACAGGCGTCAGAATCGAAGGACTTGAAGGCATCAATCCTGTCAACAATAAAAAAATCCCGATTTTTATCGCTGATTATGTAATGATGGGTTACGGAACAGGAGCTATTATGGCGGTTCCGGCTCATGATCAGAGGGACTATGATTTTGCCAAGGCATTCGGCATCGATATCATACAGGTAATTAAAGGCGGAAATATTGAAGAAGCCGCTTATACAGGCGACGGCGAAATGATCAATTCAGATTTCCTCAATGGATATACAAATAAAAAAGATTCTATAGCGAGAATGATAGAAGAGATCAAAAAAATGGGAATAGGAGAGGCCGGAGTCCAGTACAAGATGAAGGACTGGGCGTTCAACCGACAGAGATACTGGGGAGAGCCGATTCCTCTTATTCACTGTCCTTCATGCGGCATTGTTCCTGTTCCATATGAAGAGCTTCCTCTTAAGCTGCCTGTGATGAAAGATTTTGAACCGGGTTCCGACGGAGAATCTCCTCTGGCGAAAGTAGAGGAATACGTAAACTGCACATGTCCTAAGTGCGGCGGCAAAGCAAAACGCGAGACTGATACTATGCCGCAGTGGGCCGGATCATCATGGTATTTCTTAAGATATGTCGATCCGCACAATGATGAAGAACTGGCTTCAAAGGACAAACTCAATTACTGGATGCCTGTCGACTGGTATAACGGCGGTATGGAGCATGTCACAAGACATATGATCTATTCGAGATTCTGGCATCATTTCCTCTATGACATAGGAGTAGTTAATACTCAGGAGCCATACGCTAAGAGAACCATCCAGGGACTTATCCTGGGAACAGACGGCGAAAAGATGAGTAAATCAAAAGGAAACGTAGTGGATCCTCTTGATATCGTTGAAGAATACGGCGCTGATACGCTCAGAACATATATATTGTTTATGGGAGATTACGGCGCAGCGGCTCCATGGAATGAAAGTTCAGTAAAGGGATGCAGAAGATTTCTTGAAAGAGTAGCAGGACTTACCGATATAGTATCAGGTGAAGGCGTAACAAAGAAACTTGAGACCGCGTTCCATAAAACGATCAAAAAAGTATCTTCTGATATCGAGGAAACCAAATTCAATACAGCGATCGCTGCTCTTATGGGTCTGCTCAATTCGATATATGACGAAGGCTCGCTTACGAAAGATGAACTTGAAATATTTATCAAACTTCTTTCGCCCTTCGCGCCGCATATCACGGAAGAGATATGGGAGCTGCTTGGTCATGATGATTTCCTGTCGCTTTCAGCATGGCCTGAATATGACGAATCCAAGACTGTCGACGATATGATCGAACTTGGCGTTCAGATCAACGGAAAGGTTAAAAGCGTAGTAGCTATTCCTAACAAAGCTGAAAGAGACGTTGCCCTTTCGCTTGCAAAAGCCGATGAAAAGATCGCGGAACTGATCGAAGGAAAGAACATTGTCAAAGAAATATATGTTCCTAATAAGATCATCAATTTTGTTGTAAAATAAATGTAAACTTTGTTCATAGATGATGAATATTCTGGTATAATATGAATTATTAAATCAGATCATAAAGAAAGAGGAGATGATACAATGTTTTGCCCAAAATGCGGAGCTGAATTAAACGATAACGCGACGTTCTGTACTCAATGCGGAGCGCCTGTGGGACATTCGAATCAGGAAGCGAACACGAATTATAATTCTCAGTCAAATGCGAATTACAATCAGAATTTTAACCAGAATATGTATTCAAACGGTAATACTCAGCAGGGATATTACGGAGCGCAGAATTATCAGGTGCTGGAAAGGCCTGTAATTGAGCGCGGACTGACTGCTATCATTGGATACATCAGCTGGGTCGGATTTTTGATCGCGATGGTCGGAGGAGACAGAAAAGATTCATATGCGAAATCACACTTGAATCAGGCGCTTTGGATTAATCTCATTACGACGGCTGCGTTTATATTAAATATGATCGCGGCGTCATTGTCCGACGCAGGACTGTATTACTATTTCGGCGGAATTTCACCGGCAACCGTAGCAGGCGTTATCTTAGCCCTTATAGCGCTGGCAGCAGCAATATTTGCTCTTGTATGCTGGATACTTGGCATTATCAGCGCATGCCGCGGAAACAACAAACCGCTGCCTTTAATAGGTAATATCAAACTTTTAAAGTAAATTGCGATACATAAAACAATCAATTATAGCGGAAATGATCTTGAAAACTAAAACGGATCGTTTCCGCTTTCTTGCGCTCTTTTCTTTAGAGTTCTATTTGATTGTTTTATTAGTCATCAGTGCTATTAAATATAAATAAAAAATCAATATTTTCGTCATAATTCATAATTTTTAGGTTGATTTTTAATTCTGCAATTGTTAGACTATATATGAATTGTTAAAAAAAAGACAAATTTTCGGTAAAATACTTAATAATTATTGGAGGTGGTGTAAAAGCATGTTAGACAAGAGCTATTATGATAAAACGGACGAGATCATAGCTGAGCACGGCGCGCGTCATGCTTCTCTGATACCGATTATTCAGGATATCCAGGCGCAGTACAGGTATCTGCCGTTGGAACTTTTAAGCTATGTCGCGAAAAAGATCGGCATAACTGAGGCAAAGGCGTACAGTGTCGCGACTTTTTATGAGAATTTTTCTTTCGAGCCGAAAGGAAAATATGTGATAAAGGTGTGCGACGGAACGGCGTGTCATGTCCGTGGTTCTACTCCTATTTTAGAACGGTTGTACAGCGAGCTTGGACTTTCCCAGGAAAAGAAAACAACTGACGATATGATGTTTACGTTGGAAACTGTTTCATGTCTGGGAGCATGCGGACTTGCTCCGGTAATGACAGTTAACGATAAAGTGTATCCGGCAATGACTCCGGATGCTGCTGCGGCATTGATCAGGGAATTGAGAGGTTAGGCTTATGGATAAGATTACGAACAGAGATATGCTGGAAAAGGCAAGATCAAAATCCCGGCAAGAAGTGGAAAGCAGCAGATGCCGCATTCTCATTTGCGCGGGAACAGGATGTCTTGCCGGCGGCTCAGGTGAAATATATAAAAGAATGTGTCAGCTTGTAGCGGATAATCCGAATATAGAAGTTCATTTCGGAGACGGTATAGCTCACGGAGACGGCGATATCGCGGTTCATAAGAGCGGATGTCACGGATTCTGCGAGATGGGTCCACTTATGAGGATAGAGCCGATGGGCATTCTTTATACGAAAGTAAAACCGGAAAACTGTGATGAGATATTTCATCGCACCATAGAAAAGGGTGAAATAATTCGCGAATTGCTTTTTAAACAGGACGGCAGGGAATATCAGCGTCAGGAGGACATTCCATTTTATAAAAAACAGACAAGAAACGTTCTTAAGAACTGTGGACATATCGACGCGGAGCATATCAGCGAATATCTTGCGACAGGAGGATATAAGGCGCTTGAAAAAGTCCTCTTTGAAATGACTCCGGACGAGGTAATAAAAGAAATTTCGGAATCTGAACTCAGAGGACGCGGAGGCGGCGGATTTTCGACAGGATACAAGTGGACGCAGGTTGCTCGACAGAAAGAGAAGATAAGATATATCGTATGCAACGGAGACGAGGGCGACCCCGGAGCATTTATGGACAGAAGCGTTATGGAAGGCGATCCTCACAAAATGCTTGAAGGCATGATGATCGCCGCTTACGCCGTGAGAGCGCAGGAAGGTTATATTTACGTCCGCGCGGAATATCCGCTTGCTATTGAACGACTGAAAAAAGCCATATCACAGGCAGAAGAATGCGGACTGTTAGGTGACAATATCCTTGGAACTGATTTTTCATTCCGAATTCATATAAACCGTGGCGCAGGAGCGTTTGTCTGCGGCGAAGGAAGCGCCCTTACGGCATCTATCGAAGGAAACAGAGGTATGCCGCGCGTTAAACCGCCGAGAACCGTCGAACAGGGTCTCTTCGCGAAACCAACCGTGCTTAACAACGTTGAAACATTTGCTAACGTGCCGATGATAATTCAGGAAGGCGCGAAGTGGTTTAAGAGCATAGGCACTGAAAAGAGCCCGGGAACAAAGGCGTTCGCCCTTACGGGAAGCGTTAAGCATACAGGTCTTATCGAAGTACCGATGGGAACTACGCTGCGCGAGATCATATATGATATAGGCGGCGGCATAAAAGGCGACGGAACGTTTAAGGCAGTTCAGATAGGAGGACCTTCAGGAGGATGTCTGACGGAACAGCATATGGATATAGGACTTGATTTCGATTCGCTGAAAAAGATCGGCGCGATGATAGGTTCCGGCGGTCTTGTTGTCATGGACAATCACACGTGTATGGTTGAAGTGGCGAGATTTTTTATGAATTTCACGCAGAACGAGAGCTGTGGAAAATGCGTGCCATGCCGCGAGGGTACAAAGCGTATGCTCGATATACTTGAGCGCATTGTATCAGGAAGAGGAAAGCTTGAAGATCTTGACATGCTCGAAGAACTTGCAGGCATGATAACGGATACGGCGCTTTGCGGACTTGGAAAGAGCGCGGCGCTTCCTGTGATGAGTACTCTTAAGTTTTTCAGGAATGAATACGAAGAACATGTTATAGACAAACGCTGCGCTTCGCATACATGTTCTGCTATGAAGAGGTATATAATAAGTCCTGACAGATGTAAGGGCTGTTCAAAATGCGCGCGAAACTGTCCGGCAGGAGCCATAAGCGGCAAAGTTAAAGAACCTTTTGTTATCGACCCTGATAAATGTATCAGGTGCGGAGCCTGCGAGAGCGCGTGCGCGTTCGGCGCTATACATATAGAATGGTAGGAGGTGAGAGATAATGGGATATATGACTATAAATAATATGCGGGTTAAGTTTACGGATGAGAAAAACGTGCTTTCCGTTATCCGCAAGGCCGGCATCGATCTTCCTACATTCTGCTATCATTCGGAACTTTCCACTTATGGAGCTTGCCGTATGTGCGTAGTGGAAGACGAAAGAGGAAAAGTATTCGCTTCATGTTCTGAGGTGCCAAAAGACGGAATGGTTATTTACACAAATACGCCGAGGCTTCAGCACCACAGAAAGATGATAATAGAGCTGATGCTCGCGTCTCATGACAGAGACTGTACAAGCTGCGCGAAAAACGGAGTATGTACGCTTCAGTCCCTTGCGAATCAGCTGAATGTAAGCAATGTAAGATTTGAAAATTATAAAAAAGAACTTCCAAAAGATACAAGTTCAGATTGCATTATACGCGATCCGAATAAATGTATACTTTGCGGTGACTGCGTGCGCATGTGCGAGGAGATACAGGGACTCGGAATTCTTGATTTCGTTTCAAGAGGATCAAAAATGCACGTAACAACTGCCTTTGACAGGCCTCTTTCGGCTACTGAGTGCGTAGGATGCGGACAGTGCCGCATCGTCTGCCCTACCGGAGCTATTCTGATTAAACGAGATATGGATCCAGTCTGGAGAGATCTTGCGGATAAAGACAAAATCGTAGTGGCGCAGATAGCTCCGGCAGTACGTGTTGCAATAGGAGAAAGATTCGGACTTCCAAAAGGAGAAAATGTAATAGGACTTCTTGTCGCGGCTCTCAGAAGGCTTGGATTTGACAGAGTTTATGATACGAATTTTGGAGCCGATCTTACGGTAATGGAAGAGTCAAAGGAATTTCATGAGCGTCTTACATCAGGAGGAAAGCTTCCTCTGTTTACTTCATGCTGTCCGGCATGGGTAAAATACTGTGAACAGAAATATCCGGAGTTCAAAGAGAATCTTTCCACATGTAAGTCGCCGCAGGAGATGTTCGGAGCTCTCCTGAAAGAAGAGGCACGGCAGAACGCGGATAAGGAATCAAGAAAAACGGTTGTCGTTTCTATAATGCCCTGTTCCGCTAAAAAAGCGGAGATAAAACGACCCGAGCATTTTACCGCGGGAGAACAGGATGTGGATTATGTATTATCTACCGTAGAAATAAGCCGTATGATAAGGGAAGCAGGACTTGATCTGGCTAACTTAAAGCCTGAAGCTATGGACATGCCGTTTGGACTGGCTTCAGGAGGCGGAGCTATATTCGGCGTTACCGGCGGCGTTACGGAAGCTGTTCTACGCCGTCTCATTGGCAGTCATAATGCTGAAGAACTTGAAATGATCAGCGACACCGGAATCAGAGGAGAGAACAATATTAAGGAAGCAACTGTAACTTTAAACGGAAGAGAACTTAAGATAGCCGTGGTTAACGGACTTGCCTCTGCAGGAAAACTTCTTGACAGGATTAAATCCGGTGAAGCGTACTATGACTTTGTTGAAGTGATGGCATGCAGAAGCGGATGCATTGGCGGCGGCGGACAGCCGGCGCAGAGAAGCTCAAAGGTCAAAAAAGCAAGGGCGGTCGGTATTTATGAAGTTGACCGCACGTCGCAGATCAAGATATCGAATGAAAATCCGATCATAGAAAATGTATACAATGGAATTCTTAAAGGAAAAGTTCATGAATTGCTGCATACGAGATGATGAAGCTCGATTGTCGGGTAACTCATAATATTTTCCTTGAATCAGAAGATTAAATGCATAAAGCGGAAATGTTTATCTGAAGTTCAGAGATCATTTCCGCTTTTTTTGCTGTATTTAATCAGAAACCGAGTATACGCGCGGCCTTTAGCAGCGCCGCCTGTGTTTTGCCGTCTTCAATCTTGTTGTTCATTACATCGTCAAGGAGCTGTTCAATTGGAACAGTTTTAAATCGAAGAAATTCATCCTTGTCAAGCTGCTGTTCCCCTTTTGTAAGATCACAAGCCATAAAAAGATATATCTTCTCCGTACTGTAGGCGCAGGTAGGAATGTATATTCCTAAATAAGTCCAGTTTTCAGCAGTATATCCAGTTTCTTCGCGAAGTTCGCGTCTTGCTGCATCCAAAGGATTTTCGGAAGCGGCGTCAAGTTTACCCGCCGGAAGTTCAGTTATAATGCGGTTAAATGGATATCTGAACTGTTCCTCGATGATTACTTCGTTGTTTTCAGTAATAGGAACAATGCAGACAGCACCGTTATGCCTGATAACTTCCCTTGTGGTAGTGTTTCCGTTTGGAAGCGATACTTTATCTTTAAATACATGAAGAAGTTTTCCGGAATATACCTCTTCAGAACTGATAGTTTTTTCAAATAATTCGCCGTTATATTCAGAATACATATTGATGAACCTCCGTTTATAAAATGTGAATTGCAGATTAACTCATTGCTATATTGAGATTATAACATTTAATTCTAAAATGCGACATATTTTTGAAGGTTCAGAAACTAAAGTCCGGAGATTTTTTTATTGCATTAAATCATCGCATCTGATAATATTTTTGCTGCACGGTCAGTTCGAGACCTTCCTGACCTAAAATAAAACTAAAGGAGACAATTGAATATGAACAAAAAGGTATTATTTATCACACAATCCGCAGTCATTGCCGCTGTATATGTGGTTTTGACTTACATCTGCAACATGCTTGGACTTGCGAACGGAGTTATCCAGGTGCGTTTTTCCGAGGCGCTTACAATACTGCCTTTCTTTACGCCGACGGCTATCCCTGGACTTTTTGTCGGATGTTTATTGTCAAACGTTCTGACAGGATGCGCGATATGGGATATTATTTTCGGTTCGCTGGCGACGCTTATAGGAGCAGTATTTACTTATCTTCTCAGAAAAAGATCGCCGTTCTTAGCGCCAATACCGCCTATACTCGCAAACGTCCTGATCGTTCCTTTCGTACTTATGTATGCTTACGGAGTGCCTGATGCGTGGTGGTTCCTGGCAGTTACGATCGGAGCCGGAGAAGTAATATCCTGTGGTATTTTGGGAATGCTTCTGTATTTTGCGCTTAAGCCATATAAAAAATATATTTTCAAAACAGTTTAAAATAGAATATTTTTTCATATATCAAAAGGGGAATTGCGTCACACGTCAATTCCCTTTAAAATATTAAAAAACTTTATTAAGAATGAAACCGGGAGATAACAGATGATTATATATCTTATCATAATCAATATAATAGCCTTTTTTGTCATGGGTGAAGATAAAAGAAGGGCGAGAATACATCGATGGAGGATACAGGAAAAAGTTTTATTTGTTTTGGCGCTTGTAGGAGGCGCGGCCGGAAGTATCCTTGGAATGATCACTTTTCATCACAAAACACAAAAGATACGCTTCGCGGTCGGGATGCCGCTTATACTCGTGCTGAATATAATTTGTATATATGCTTTTTATAATTTTCTGAAATAAAAATGACCTCGTTTTATATATAACGCAAGTCTTTTGAGATTTTCCATGAGTCAGCAGTGATTTTTTCGTGCTGCGCACTCTCAAAATCACTTAAAACATTCGGATTCCGCTCATTTTTTACAAAAATGGCTACATCCTTATGTTTTAGCGGGCCTCATAGACACAAAATCGTATGTAAACATCCGATTTGTGTCCATTTGTCCCTTGACTCATCAAATTAGCTGCTGCTCATTTATCATCAGTTTAAACTGAAGCGAGAGTTTTTCGGCAGCTTTTCGGCACAGGATCATTCGCTGCAGGAATATTTCAAAATAATCCATGACAGAGCCGTAATGAGTATCAACAGAAAGTTTTAGTTTTATCAGAGAATGCGCTTCGTTGATCTTGAGTTCCGCTTTAGTAACAGAGTAGTTGACACGGTCGTGAATATCAAAATTAGAAATGTCGCGATTGCGCACACGGTTTCGGCGCACATCGCTTTTGTCCGCGATAATAAGGGCGGCGGCCATAGGGCTGACAGGAACGCCTGTTCCTTCGTCGTGATTTCCGATAGCGGCGACTATCTGAGCGATTTCATCGGCAGGAAATCCGAGATTATCCAAAATACGAAAAGCCATAACCGCGCCGCTCTGACTGTGTTCGACACGGTTGACAAGATTTCCGATATCATGCATGAATCCGGCGATTTTAGTGAGCTCGACCATTCTTGCTGGATATCCGAGCGTTTCCATTATATATCCGGCTTTTTCAGCTACGTAAGTCACATGAGCAAAACTGTGCTCGGTATAGCCCAGGGCGATAAGAGTTTCATCAGCTGTCTGTATATAAGTCCTTATATTTTTGTTGTTTTTTATTTCTTCGTATGTCAATTATATCCACCTCACTTTTCAAATATAAAAAACGTTTATGTCTGTAATATGTCATTGAAATGCACATCCCTATTATAATAGTAAAAATTTAAATATTTTTATAGCATTAATCAGTAAAAATCTTGTAAAACAAATGCAATTCACATGAAATTCGTGATATCATCAACATTGAATCAAAAAAACGTTGACAGAAAATTATCAATGTGTTTTAACGTAATAGTAGAAGAAATGAGCAGTAAAAGGAGAGAAACATGCAGACGTACAGTTTTAACGCAAAAGAGATGAAGGATAAAGTTGTAGAATGGATTAGAGATTTTTTTGAAAAAAACGGACCCGGATGCAACGCTATAGTAGGTATTTCAGGCGGAAAAGACAGTTCAGTTGTCGCCGCGCTGTGCGTAGAAGCGCTTGGAAAAGACAGGGTTATCGGAGTGCTTATGCCCTGCGGCGATCAGAAGGATATTTATGCTTCAAGAATGCTTGTTGAACATCTGGGAATAAAGAATATAGAAGTAAATGTAAAAGCTGCTATAGACAGCCTTACGGCAGATATTGAAAATGGAAAGTCAGATGCTTTAGATATAAAGTTTTCAACGCAGACAAAGACAAACCTTCCGCCGAGAATACGTATGGCAACGCTTTATGCCGTAGGCCAAAGTCTCAACGGACGAGTTGCAAATACCTGCAACCTTTCCGAGGATTGGGTAGGATATTCGACACGTTATGGCGACGCGGCGGGAGATTTCAGCCCGCTTTCAAAACTCACGGTTCAGGAAGTTAAAGCGATAGGAAGAGAGCTCGGACTTCCCAATGAACTTGTGGAAAAAGTTCCTATCGACGGACTTTACAGCGGAAAAACAGATGAGGACAATCTTGGATTTACATACGAGATGCTTGACAGATATATACGTACCGGCGAGATTGACGATATGGAAAAGAAAGAAAAGATTGATTCGATGCATGCGCGCAATAAATTCAAACTTGAAATGTATCCGATGTTTGAATCCGGCATAGAAACCATAGAAAACATGTAAAATATTTGCTTGTTTTTTTCATTCGGTAATAGTATGATACCATGGTCAAAGATAAAATATATTTTTCGGGATCAAAATATCTTTTGACCTCAACATCAATAAAAAGAGGGTATATAAATGGACAAGAAAACAACTGTATTAATGATCCTTGACGGATATGGCCTCAGCGACAAAACTGAGCATAATGCCATTGCGGAGGCGAAAAAACCTGTAATGGACAAGCTTATGGCGGAATGTCCTTTTGTAAAGGGATACGCAAGCGGTCTTGCGGTAGGCCTTCCTGAAGGACAGATGGGAAACTCCGAAGTTGGCCATCTTAATATGGGAGCGGGAAGAGTAGTATATCAGGAGCTTACAAGAATAACAAAGTCTATAGAAGACGGAGATTTCTTTGAGAATCCGGAGCTTTTATACGCTATTGACAATGTAAGAGTTCATGATTCTTCTCTTCATATTTACGGACTTGTTTCCGACGGCGGAGTGCACAGTCATATAACACATCTTTACGGACTTTTAAAACTTGCCAAGAAACAGGGCGTAAAGAAAGTTTATGTTCACTGCTTCCTGGACGGACGTGACACTCCTCCTACTTCAGGAAAAGAGTATGTCGCTCAGCTTGTAGAAGAGATGAACAAGATTGGAGTCGGTCAGATAGGAGTAATCAGCGGCAGATATTACGCGATGGACCGAGATAAAAACTGGGATCGTGTAGAGAAAGCATACCGTGCTCTTACTCTTTCTGAAGGTGAAAACGGAGGCGAGGATCCTGTAGAGGCAATTCAAAAATCATATGACAACGGACTGACAGATGAGTTCATGCTTCCTACAGTAATGTACAAAAACGGCGAGCCTGTTGCGAAAATACAGGATGATGATTCTATTATCTTCTTCAACTTCCGCCCTGACCGCGCAAGAGAAATTACAAGGGCGTTCTGCGATCCGGCATTTAAAGGCTTTGACCGCGGAGAAAAGAAAAAAGTAGTATACGTATGTTTTACGGATTATGATGAAACGATTCCAAATAAACTCGTAGCTTTCAAAAAAGAGGAGATAAGAAATACATTTGGACAGTTCCTTGCGGCTAATCATCTTACACAGGCAAGAATCGCAGAAACAGAAAAATACGCTCATGTAACATTTTTTTTTAACGGCGGCATCGAAGAGCCAAACGAGGGTGAAGACAGAATACTCGTTCCGTCTCCAAAGGTTGCCACATACGATCTTCAGCCTGAAATGAGCGCTCCTATCGTATGCGATAAACTTGTTGAAGCTATTGATTCGAAGAAATATGATGTTATCATTGTCAATTTCGCTAATCCTGATATGGTAGGACATACGGGAGTAGAATCAGCGGCGATAAAAGCTATCGAGGCAGTCGATGAATGCGTCGGCAGAGCTGTAGACGCTGTCAAACGAAATGGCGGAGTTATGTTTATCTGCGCTGATCACGGAAATGCAGAAATAATGGTCGATGAAGAGACGGGAGCTCCGTTTACAGCTCATACCACAGACCCTGTTCCGTTTATACTTGTAAACGCGGATCCTTCATATAAACTTGATGAAAATGGCAAACTCTGCGACATAGTGCCGACACTTATTGATATCATGGGATTGAAGAAACCGGCAGAAATGACCGGAAGATCTCTTTTAATTCGTGAATAATTACTTGCATTAATAAGTGTGCTGTGATACACTATTTAAAGTGACCATTAAAGGAAGGAAATTTTATGGATATCTTAAAAATTGTTTTAACAATTTTATTGGCAATAGACTGCGTAGCCATGATAGCAGTCGTTCTGATGCAGCAGGGCAAGGGTCGCGGACTTGGCGCTTTAGCCGGCGGAATGACAGCAGATACATATTGGGGCAAAAATAAGGGACGTTCGAAAGAGGGAAACCTCAAAAAGATCACAAGAATACTTGCTGTAGTGTTCTTTGCACTTGCGATCGTTCTTAATATCATCCATTGATCTGTTATACTTTTGTTTTCAGCTGCTGCGCTTATATAGTGCGGCAGTTTTTTCTTGTTTTGTTTATTCTCTGTTATCATGTAAGAGTATTGGAGTATTTTAAATGGCTAAAAAATTAGGGACAAAACTCATTGCTAACAATAAAAAAGCGTTTCATGATTATTTCATAGAAGATACTTATGAAGCAGGCATCGCTCTTCACGGAACAGAAGTAAAATCAATCAGGATGGGAAAGTGTTCCATAAAAGAATCTTTTATAAAGATCGAAAAAGACGAAATCTTTATCTATGGAATGCATATAAGTCCTTATGAGAAAGGCAATATCTTTAACAGGGATCCGCTAAGGGTCAGAAAGCTTCTGCTTCATAAATACGAGATCAGAATGCTTTCGTCAAAGATTGCGGAAAAAGGATATACACTCGTTCCATTAAAGGTTTATCTTAAGGATTCTCTTGTTAAAATCGAAATAGCGCTGGCAAAAGGCAAAAAGCTCTA
>CASEDW010000065.1 GCA_949286775.1 uncultured Eubacteriales bacterium
AATTATAGTCTTTGCTTTTATTTCCGTTATAGCGATTATTGTTATAATTGTTTTTAAACCCTTTGACGGACTGTTTAATAATCCGGATACGGAAGTCGCAAGTTCCGAGGAGGCCTACGTGCCTGCTGAAACTTCAGATATTGCCGGATCATATTCAGCGACATCAGCAGTATATAATGGTATGGAACTCAACAGCCTGATGCTTCAGCTTTCCGGCTACAGCATTACTTTTACTGTCTACGAAGACACCACTTTCGAAGCGTCTATCAATGACGATTACTATGAGGGAACGTGGTATCAAAGTGACAGCTATGTTGAATTCTATTCCGGGGATTTAAGCATGACAGGCGAATACAGCAACGGCGTGATATCCATATCCGATGAAACGCTCGGTCTGTCGGTAGTACTTGAAAAATAAAAGGCAAAAGTTTGAGCCCTGTGGAAATCCACAGGGCTCATATTATATGAGGTTTTTATTGAGTTTTTACTTCAATGATATCTCGGACTTCTTCCAACTTTTTTCACCGGTATCATTTCTGTCTCTTTTTATTGAAAAGGATTGCTCCTGCAGCGGCTGCTCCTGATATGCCTAACGCGTATCCCCAAATGAGAATATTGTTATAATCTCCTGTCGCTGCCGATGTTACAGTGCCTTCTTTCTGATCGGATTTATCCTGATCAGAAGGCTTCTTTGTTTCATCTGTCTTAGGGATTGCTACAGCTTCTTTTTCATATCCGCATACACTGCATTCTTCGTGTTTTAATCCGTTTTCGGACGCAGTCGCTTCTCTATCGACTACCCATTCAAATGTATGAGGAGCAGCCTCTGCTTTCGCGCCGCATTCCGTACACTCTTTCCAATGACCGTTCTCATTATATTTCCAGTTATCGCCTATATTATGAGGGATCATGTCTATATTTTCTTTTACTATAGACTGCTGCTTTGCCCAGTCATTTTCGAAAGTCGCCGTGTATGTAGTCTCTCCTTTTGAAGTACATGTAGCTTCTTTTGTTATTTCAGCTTTTGCGCTTACCGTCTCAGATTCGATATGATTCTTATTTTCAGTGCAAACTCTTACTGCTGTGCATGTTGTTCCGTCATCAGACCATGTATACTCCGTCTCTCCCCATTTATGCTGATGTTCTTCAAATGTCCAGAAACCGGTTACTTTTATAACGCCGTTATCAGGGGCTTCTGTCGGAAGCGTCCAGCCTGAGAATTTCCATGTTCCTTCTTTTCCGTCTTTTTCTCCGGCTATTTCAGTCTGATCTGTATATGTCGCATCAACCGATTTTAAAGCATCTTCAAAATCAGCATATTCATTCTGATCCGCCGGAAGCGTTACTTTCTCAGGTACGTCTGTTCCCCAGTCATATTCTATCGTAAAGCTGATGTTTTCTTCTGCGGTAACAATTATTCTTAAGTTGCTATATTTAATATCGCCTGTCAAAAGCGGCAGCGAATAGTCAAGAGATATAGTATATGTACCGTCTTTCATTCCTGTCAGAGTAATTTCATTTGTATTCTCATCGTATGTTACTTCAGCTTCCGCGAAATCATCTGATATTGCAGCAGCTCCGTCAAATGAAATCGGATTGCCGTCCTGTCCTGTATACGGATTAGGTATTACTACCGTTCCGTTTTCGATCGTCACAGGAGAATCTTCTGTTCCGTAATAATATGTTTCTCGCATACGGGAGTTCGGATCTCCTTCCGCGTGGCGGATAACCTCGTCTGTCAGAGCCGGCAGTTCATTTATAAATGAAAAATCAGTTATATAGTTGTCTCCCATTCCAAGAATTGTAAGATTCTTAAATCTGGAAACATTGCTTATATCAGTAAAATCATTTCCAAAAAGTCCCAGAGCATCGAGAGATTCAGGCAGCATATTTAAGAATGAACTGTCTGTCAGCTCATTGTAATTCAGTACAAGTGTACTTAAATTTGCAAGAGGCGCGAACATCTGAGTATCTGCGTCTGTTATGTCACAAAAAGTCATTTGCAGCTCTGTAAGATTTGTCAAGGAACTGATCGTATCCATATATCCCTCTCTGTTATCAGGAGATATTGCGATTTTTTCAATATCTAATGCCTGCAGACTGCCAAATCCTTCTAATGAGGTAATGTCAGTTATCTTGGAGCAGTTTTCCAGGCTGAGTTCCTTAAGGTTTGGACATACAGCAGGAGTTAAAGCGGAAATATCAGTCAGATTGCGACTGTTTGCGCAGTCAAGGTTAATCAGAGCATGTTTGTTTTCTATGCCGATGTATGAAAGAGATAAAAAATTATCCGCACTGATCGTAAGATTTTGGATATTGGATAATCCTGCTATTTCATCTAATCCTTCAACATCTGACCAGATTGTAAGCGACGTCAGATTTTCAGCGTAGTGAAGTCCTGTAAGATCTGAAATGCCCTTAGCTACAGTGTTTAACGACGTCAGAAGCTTCATTTCATCCTGAGTAACAGGAGCGTCCTCGGCTCTGTCTGTTCCTGTTTTTTCGCTTAAAAGACGGTTGATTTCCGCTCTTAAATTCGCATCAGGAATATCAACATATGTTTCGGCATTTATTCTTAAACCATCGTCTGCTGCGGAAGTCTCCACTACATCAGTCTCTACCACATCAGTTTCTGCCGCATTAGTTTCTGTCACGTCGGTCTCTGCT
>CASEDW010000066.1 GCA_949286775.1 uncultured Eubacteriales bacterium
ATGCTTGCATACGATTTTGTGTCTATGAGGACCGCAAAAACATGAGGATGCAGCCATTTTTGTAAAAAATGAGCGGAATCCGAATGTTTTTTAGTGATTTCGAGAGTGCGTAGCACGTAGAAATCACGACTTACTCATAAGAAGTTCAATTTGTCTGGCAACTTATAAACATGAAATCAAGAGGAATTTATTATGAAAGTACATAAAGAAGAGTTTTCTAATTCACAGCGCGCGGAAGTCCTCACTCAGGCGCTTCCGTATATAAAGAGATACGTCGGCGAGACTGTCGTTATTAAATACGGCGGAAACGCTATGGAGAGCGAAGAACTTAAGAAGCAGGTAATGCACGATATGGTTCTTCTGTGGCTTATCGGCGTAAAGGTCGTTCTTGTACACGGCGGCGGCCCTGACGTGTCAAAAGCCATGGAACAGCTCGGCAAAAAAGCCCAGTTCATAGACGGACTGAGAGTCACGGATAAGGAAACGATGGACATCGCTCAGATGGTTCTCGCCGGAAAAATCAACAAAACCCTTGTAAACATGCTTGAGGCGCAGGGCGGAAAAGCCATGGGTATCTCCGGCATGGACGGAAGACTTATCGAGGCGAAGATAAAAGATCCTAAACTCGGATATGTAGGCGAGATCACAAAAATAAATATTGATCCTGTTAAGGATCTTCTTGAAAAAGGTTATATTCCTGTCGTATCGACTATCGGATGCGACAGTGAAGGAAACGCCTACAATATAAACGGCGATACCGCGGCGGCATATATCGCGGGAGCCCTCGGTGCGAAGCGTCTCATAATGATGACAAATGTGGACGGAGTGCTGAGGGATCAACATGACAAAGATTCTCTTATTACTGATATTTCTATTTCAGAGGCGGAAGAACTGAAAAAAGAGGGCATCATCTCAGGAGGAATGATTCCAAAGGTGGACTGCTGCATAAAGGCCATTAAATCAGGCGTAAGAAGAGTCGTTATAATAAACGGAATGATCGACCATTCCATACTGATGGAGCTTCTTACCGATGAAGGTGTGGGAACGATGGTGAAAGGAGACGAGTAATGGGTAAATTAATGGATATGGACAATACCTATGTCGCTCATACATACGGACGTTTTCCGATAGAAATCAAGAGCGGAATAGGTTCTTTGTTAACAGATGAAAACGGAAAAGAATATATCGATATGGGATCGGGCATAGGCGTAACCGCTTTCGGAATAGGAGATGATAAATGGAAAGACGCTGTAATAGAGCAGCTTGGAAAAGTCCAGCATACGTCAAATCTCTATTATACTGATCCGTGCGCGATTCTCGCGAAAATGCTCTGCGAAAGAACGGGCATGAAAAAAATATTTTTCGGAAATTCAGGCGCGGAGGCGAACGAGTGCGCTATTAAAGCGGCAAGAAAATACGCCTCAATGAAAAAAGGCGCTGAGTATTTTACTATTATTACATTAAAAAACAGTTTTCACGGAAGAACTTTGACAACCCTTGCCGCTACAGGACAGGAGCATTATCATGAGCTTTACCAGCCTTTGACGCCGGGATTCGTCCATGTTCAGCCGGGAGATATCGAAGAATTTAAGAAAACAGCGATAGAGTCAAAAGCAGCCGGCGTCCTTATCGAAGTAATTCAGGGCGAAGGCGGCGTAAACGTTATGGACAGGGATTATGTTAAGGGCATAGAAGAGTTCTGCAAAAAGAACGATATCGTCTTTATGGTCGACGAGGTACAGACAGGAAACGGACGAACAGGAAAGTTTTACGGATATATGAACTATGACGTAAATCCTGATGTTGTTACTACGGCAAAGGGAATAGGCGGAGGCCTTCCTATTGGACTGTGTATGCTCGGAGAAAAAGTAAAAGATGTATTTGAACCTGGAGATCACGGCTCGACATTCGGAGGAAATCCTGTCTGCTGCGCCGGAGCAATAAGCATTGTCGAGAGAATTGACGACGACTTTCTTGATAGCGTGAACAAGAAAGGTCAATATATAAAAGACGAGCTGAAAAAAGCGGCAGGCGTTGAAGACGTTGTGGGCCTCGGCCTCATGATAGGAATCAAGACGTCAAAACCCGCCTCGGAAGTTGTAAAAAAATGTATGGAAAACGGAGTATTATGCCTCACGGCAAAGGACAAAGTAAGACTTTTGCCGGCGCTCAATATACCGCAGGAGCTGCTGGCAAAAGCAGTTGAAATAATCAAAGAGGCATGCGCGAATTAAGGGCTTCAAGACATTTTTGAACGGCAAAATCAGAGGTCTGATTTCGTATCGAGGTTCTGTCGCCGTCAAAATGACATTCAAAGGTTTTTATTGAGCCTTTGATATTAATACCGATATATACAAGTCCGACAGCTTTGCCTTCGGCGGCTGACGGCCCTGCGTTTCCGGTAGTTGAGATTGCAATCTCGCTGCCGGATTTTTTTGCGGCTCCTGCGCACATTTCATATGCGGTCTGAGAAGAAATGGCGCCGTATTTTTTCAAGGTTTCCTCAGATACGCCTAAGGTATGGTGCTTGGCTTCATCGCAGTAAGTTATAAAGCCCTCGATGACAGCGCCGGATGCTCCGGGTATATTTACGAGGCTTGAGATAAGCATGCCGCCGGTGAGAGATTCCGCCGTTGAAATATGAAGTCCTTTTGACAATAACAATTCTATCAATTCTTTATACATGACTGGCCCGCCTTTCCTGATAAACTGATTAGACATTTTAAAGTTAATAAATATGCAAATAGAAATATTTTGTGATATCATTGATTTTCAGATACAGATATCAGATCAAAAATTATTATAACATGGAGGAAATATTATGCAAACATGGAAACCAGGCAATATGCTTTATCCGGTTCCCGCGGTTATGGTAAGCTGCCGTGATAAAGACGGAAATACAAATTTTTTTACGGCGGCATGGACGGGAACTGTATGCAGCGATCCGGCTATGGTATATATTTCTGTCAGACCGTCGAGATATTCGTATAAAATGATAGAAGAGACAGGAGAATTTGTAATCAATCTTACAACTGATTCTCTTGCGCATGCGACAGATCTTGCCGGCGTGAAATCTGGACGGGACGTGGATAAATGGAAAGAGTGCAAACTTACAAAAGGAAAGGCTCTAAAAGTAAAAGCGCCGATTATCAAGGAGAGCCCGGTAAATATAGAGTGCAAAGTTACACAGATCATAAAACTCGGTTCTCATGATATGTTTCTGGCGGAAGTGCTTGCCGTAGATGTGGACGAAAAATATGTGGATAAAAAAGGAAGTCTTAATCTCAAAGCGGCGGGGCTTATGGCTTATTCCCATGGAAGATACTACTCGCTGGGCAAACAGATAGGAAAATTTGGATTTTCCGTAAAGAAAAAGAAGAGCGGCAGATAATAATTAAAACAAAACCGATGCATCCGCAAAACAAAAGACTTGTTTGCAGGCGCATCGGTATTTTTTAATAGACATATGTTTTGAGCAGATCTTTTATAAATGCTCTGGCAGCCGTACTTTCAGGCTTTCTGATATCCTGAACCATTATGATGCTTCTTTTTGGAATCTCCTCATACAGCTTGATTTCGAACAGTTCGCCTTTTTCAAGATCCTTCTTAACGAAGGGTTCCGGCAGATATCCGAGGCCAAGATCATATTTTACCATCGGAAGAACCTGATTTATGGTAGTTGTTTCTGTATCTACACGAAGCGAAATACCGTTGTTGAGATAAAATTGATTGTAAAAGGCGTATGACATGGTATTGCGTTCGAGCATTACATGAGGATACTCCACGATATCGGCGAGATGCTGTTTTTTTTCGGCAAGATGCTTAAAAGACGGACCGCATACGAGGATATTGTTTATCTCCATAAGTTCTGTCATCTTCATGTTTTTCGTAAGATTTGCCGGGGAAGTCGCTACGACAAAATCGACAGTTCCCCTGTCGAGGGAATCAAGAGCTGTCGGCGTCGACTGATCTGTAATGTTTATACGAATATTCGGATAGAGTTTCCTGAACGAACGGAGTTTATCCAGAAGCAATATGGAAATAGCCGTTTCGTTCGCGCCTATGGTTATGCTTCCGAATTCAAGACTCGACTGATTCATGATCTCGGTTTCGGCTTTTTGAAACTGCATATGAGCTATTTCAACACGGGAGAAGAGCTGTTCGCCTTCAGGAGTCAGGGTTACGCCTTTATGCGTCCTTAAGAAGAGTTTGCATCCGAAAGCGTCTTCCAGTTTGTTGATTATTCGAGTTATGTTAGGTTGATTCTGGAATAAAACATTGGCAGCTTTCGTGAAGCTCTTGTATTTCGCTGCATAATAAAAAACACGGTAGTATTCGTAATTAATGTTCATATCATACCTCTGAATTTTATATTTAGATGAGTCAGAAAATCTCATTTGTCGGACAACTGTTGTTGATATACAAAATGCGTATAAATGATATTCGTTATATACATTTTACGGATGTATCACTTTTGAGTATAATGAGATAGTAAAATTTAACGAAAAATAATACTTGATTATTTTGCGTAACTTGTTTTACCCTCACACAATTGTATGCGCGAAGTAAAACCATACCTGTTATAAACCCTCACCTTAAAATAATACGCGCATGCATCAAACCTTAATGAAAAGGATTGCGGCTCATAATATTACGCGGGCGGCGCTACTACCCTCAGCATCGTCCGTTGAAAGAGTCGTCAATTTCGGGCAGTTAATTCTTTCACGAAAGTGAAAGATTTTTTTTATGTTAAGAACAGCTGATTTTCAGGCAGCATCCGATTTGTGTCCATTTGTCCATTGACTCATATACATATTCTATACCTTACTATACATTTGAAAAAAGAATATTTCAATAATAAATTTATATGTTTTTGACATATTATCACTATGACAGTAAATTTGATTTGCATTCGTATCATGTTTATTTCTGATAAAAGCATTATTCACTATGTTATTTTATGATGCTTTATGTATGTTGTATATTTTATATACTTGAACATAATTTTGCTATATGTTAATATACAAAGTGCTTATGATTAAAATATAATCCTAAATAAGAAAGGAAAAGTGCTTCTTTTGGGAGACAAATGGTATAGGTGAAAATGTACAAAATTTTAAATGCAGAAAAATTAACATTCAATATTTACCGTATGGTTGTCCATGCTCCAAGAATCGCGAAACACTGCGAGCCGGGACAATTTCTTATTGTAAAGATGAATGAAGAGGGAGAAAGAATTCCTCTTACAATTTGCGACTATGACAGAGAAGCCGGTACGGTGACTATAGTTTTCCAGCCGATCGGATATTCGACTATGGAAATGGCAAAACTTCAGACCGGCGACAGCTTCATGGATGTTGTCGGACCCCTCGGAAAACCTTCTGAATTTGTCAGCGAGGACATAGAGGAATTAAAAAAGAAAAAGATTCTTTTTGTTGCCGGAGGCGTTGGAACAGCTCCCGTATATCCGCAGGTTAAATGGCTTCACGACCACGGAGTTCAGGCGGACGCGATTATCGGCGCGAAAAGCAAAGATTATGTCATCCTTGAGGAGGACTTCAAGAAAGTCTGCAATCTTTATGTTACGACAGACGACGGATCATACCAGAGAAAAGGTATGGTAACAAAATGCCTTGAGGATCTTGCTGCCGAAGGCAAAAAGTACGATATCTGCGTAGCTATCGGACCTATGATAATGATGAAATTTGTCTGCAAACTCACTAAAGAGCTGGGAATTCCTACAATCGTCAGCATGAACCCTATTATGGTTGACGGAACAGGCATGTGCGGCGCGTGCCGTCTTACAGTCGGCGGAGAAGTTAAATTCGCCTGTGTAGACGGACCGGAGTTTGACGGCCATCTCGTAGATTTTGACCAGGCTATGAAACGCCAGAAAATGTATGCTACAGAAGAAGGACGCGCAAAATTAAAAGCTGAAGAAGGCGACACACATCACGGCGGATGCGGATATTGCGGAGGTGACAAATAATGTCAGATGTATTAAAAAAAGTTCCTGTCAGAGAGCAGGATCCAAAGGTTCGTGCTACTAACTTTGACGAAGTATGTTATGGATATAATAAAGAAGAGGCAATGGAAGAAGCTTCGCGCTGCATTCACTGTAAAAATGCAAAATGCATCCAGGGATGTCCTGTAGGTATAAATATCCCTGAGTTTATAGGAAAAGTTAAAGAGGGAGACTTCGAAGAGGCTTATAATATAATAAGCCAGTCCAGCGCGCTTCCGGCAGTCTGCGGACGTGTTTGTCCTCAGGAGAGCCAGTGCGAAGGAAAATGTATTAGAGGCATCAAAGGCGAGCCTGTTTCTATCGGAAAACTCGAGAGATTCGTGGCTGACTGGGCAAGGGAAAACGATATCAAGCCAAAGACATGCGCTATGAGAAACGGCCACAAGATCGCTGTTATCGGTTCAGGCCCTGCCGGACTTACATGCGCGGGAGACCTTGCACGTTTAGGATATGACGTAACGATATTTGAAGCGCTTCATAAAGCAGGAGGCGTTCTCGTATACGGAATTCCTGAATTCCGTCTTCCTAAAGACGAAGTTGTTGAAAAAGAAGTTGAAAACGTTAAATCCCTCGGAGTTAAGATTGAGACTAATGTTATCATAGGCAAATCAGTTACGATAGATGAACTCATCGAAGAAGAAGGATACGAGGCTGTATTTATCGGTTCGGGCGCGGGACTTCCGATGTTTATGGGAATCCCCGGCGAGCAGGCAAACGGCGTATTTTCGGCAAATGAGTATCTGACGCGTAATAACCTTATGAAGGCGTTCAGAGACGATTACGATACTCCTATTGCCCATGGCAAAAAAGTTGTCGTAGTAGGCGGCGGAAACGTAGCTATGGACGCGGCGAGAACGGCACTTCGTCTCGGAGCGGAAACTCATATCGTATACAGACGAAGCGAGAAAGAACTTCCTGCGCGAGTAGAAGAAGTTCATCACGCTAAAGAAGAGGGAATCATTTTTGACCTTCTTACAAATCCTGTGAAGATCCTTGTTGACGAGGATGAAAATGTCAAAGGAGTACGCTGTATCAGAATGGAACTCGGCGAACCGGATTCATCAGGAAGAAGACGTCCTGTGGCTATTCCGGGTTCAGAGTTTGAAATAGAGGCTGACACAGTCATCATGTCCCTTGGAACATCGCCAAATCCTCTTATCTCTTCAACTACAAAAGGTCTCGACATAAACAAATGGAAATGCATCGTTGCCGATGAAGATAACGGACAGACGTCTAAAGAAGGCGTTTTCGCCGGCGGCGACGCGGTAACAGGTGCGGCTACAGTTATCCTCGCGATGGGCGCGGGAAAAGCCGCGGCAAAAGGTATAGACGAATATATCAAAAGTAAACAGTAAATGAGTTTATTACAGACAGAGGTCAAACCTCTGTCTGTTTTTCGCAAAAAACGGAGCGGATTTCTATGGGCTTTTTACCAATTACAAATAGAGAAATGAAGGAACTTGGCTGGGAGAGGCCTGATTTCGTATATGTCATAGGAGACGCGTATGTGGATCATTCTTCGTTCGGGCCTGCGATCATAAGCCGTGTTCTTGAGGTGCACGGTTTTAAAATCGCGATCATATCACAGCCTGACTGGACAGATGATGAGAGCATAACTGAATTCGGCGAGCCAAGACTGGGTTTTCTTGTCAGCGCCGGAAATATGGACTCGATGGTAAATCACTATACCGTCAATAAAAAGCGGCGTCATGAAGACGCTTATACTCCGGGCGGGGTTTCCGGCAAAAGACCTGATTACGCGACGATAGTATACTGCAATCTTATAAAACGAAAATACAAAAAGAAACCGATCCTGATCGGAGGCATAGAGGCGAGCTTAAGAAGACTGGCGCATTATGACTACTGGTCGGACAAGATAAAGCGCTCTATCCTGATGGATTCAGGCGCGGATATCCTGATGTACGGAATGGGGGAACTTGCCGTCGTTGAGATAGCGGAAGCCCTTGAAAGCGGCATGGATGTTTCAGACATCACCTTTGTCAGAGGTACTGTCTATAAAACCCGGGAAATCGATAACGTCTGTGAGGGAATACTTCTTCCTGAATATGACGAGCTGATGAAAGACCGTATAAACTACGCGAAAAGTTTTTATATACAATATCAGAACACCGACTTTCACCTGGCAAAACCGCTGATAGAAAAATATGGCGAAAAGAGATACATAGTTCAAAATCCGCCTCAAAGACCGCTTACAATGCAGGAAATGGATGATATCTATGAACTGCCCTATATGAATACTTTTCATCCGTCTTACAAAAAATACGGCGGCGTTCCGGCGATCAAAGAGATAAAGTTCTCCCTTACGAGCAACAGGGGGTGCTTTGGAGGATGCAGTTTCTGCGCCCTTACATTTCATCAGGGAAGAGTCGTTCAGGTAAGAAGTCATGAGTCGCTGATAAAAGAAGCAAAGAAAATGACGGAAGAGCCTGAATTTAAAGGCTATATCCATGACGTTGGAGGACCTACCGCGAACTTCAGAAGACCCGCATGTGACAAACAGCTGACAAAGGGAGTCTGCAAAAACAGACAGTGTCTTTTTCCGACACCATGTAAAAATCTTGTGGCGGATCATTCTGATTATATAGCGCTTCTTAGAAAACTGAGGGCTTTGCCGAAAGTAAAAAAAGTATTTGTCAGATCAGGAGTCAGATTCGACTATGTCATAGCCGATAAAAAAACTGACTTTTTGAAGGAACTGTGCAAATATCATGTGAGCGGACAGCTTCGTGTTGCGCCTGAACATATTTCCGACAGAGTATTAAAATATATGGGAAAACCCGGATATCCGATATACAGGCAGTTCTGCGACAGATTTGACAAATTGAACAGGGAGCTTAAATTAAATCAGTATATGCTTCCATATCTGATGTCGTCCCATCCGGGGTCTCATATCGAGGATGCGATCAGACTTGCCGAATATATCAGAGATCTGGGATATATGCCTGAGCAGGTTCAGGATTTTTATCCGACGCCGTCCACATTGTCAACTGTCATGTACTGCACAGGAGTTGATCCGAGAACGATGGAAAAGGTATATGTGCCGAAGACGAGTCATGAAAAGGCTGTTCAGAGGGCGTTGATTCAATACAGAAAACCTGAAAATTATGAGCTTGTAAAAGAGGCGCTTTTAAAATCCGGCAGGACTGATCTGATAGGATTCGACAGAAAAAAATGTCTGATACCGCCGAGAAAGATAGAACATACGAAACGACGTCATATTGACGGAAAAAGAAAAATAAAGTAGAATCATGAGCCAAGGGACAAATGAACACAAAATCGGATGCCTGAAGACGATTTTGTGTATATGAGAACTGCTAAAAAGTATAAAAATAAAGGAGAACATTATGTCTGAATGTACACATGACTGCAATACATGCGGCGGCGGATGCCACTTTGAAACTGCCGACGGACAAAAACCAAGAGATATTCTTGAGGAACTCAAAGGTTTTATGAAAGACTGCGAAAATGATGAGGAGCTTCAGAAATCCTTTGAAAAGATGGCCGAAGAGATGGAAGCATAAAGTTGTAAAAGATGACTGACGGATTATATTCAAATTGTCGGCTCTGCCCGAGAAACTGCCAAACTGACAGAACTAAAAAGACGGGATACTGCGGCCAGACGGCGCGCCTTAAAGCCGCCAGAGCAGGACTTCATATGTATGAAGAGCCGTTTATATCAGGAAAAAACGGCAGCGGCACAGTTTTCTTTTCGGGATGTTCGATGAAATGCGTCTTTTGTCAGAACATTGAGATTTCCCGGGACAATAAAGGATTTGAGATAACAAAAGAAAGACTGTCTGAGATTTTTATTGAACAGCAGAACAGGGGAGCTCACAATATTAACATTGTTACAGGCACACATTTTACGCCGGATATCGCGGAAGCGATCGGGCTGGCAAAGGAAAAGGGATTAAAGATTCCTGTCGTGTGGAACAGCAGCGGATATGAAAAGAGAGAGACGCTGATGCTGCTTGAAGGTCTGGTGGATATCTGGATGCCTGATTTTAAAACATTGTCGCCGGAACTCGGAAAAAGGTATTTTAACGCTGCCGATTATCCAAAGTATGCTATGGATGCTCTCGACTATATGGTATCCGTTTCAAAGATCGAATTTGAAGACGATATGATGATATCGGGCGTTATAGTAAGACACCTGATGATGCCGGGAAGTTTAATGGACACAAAGAAAGTGCTTAAGTACCTTAGCAGCACTTACGGAGGCAGGATATGGATTTCACTGATGAATCAGTATACTCCGATGGGAAATATGCCCTTTGAAGAACTCAACAGAGCCGTTTCAAAAAGAGAATATGACAGAGCAGTCGATTACGCGATTAAACTCGGAATTGAACAGTGTATGATACAGGAAGGCGAAACAGTGTCTGAAAGTTTCATACCTGAATTTGACGGAACGGGGATAGTCAGATAATAACAGCCGCAGATGCCAAAAAAAGGCAGCTGCGGCTGAAGTTTTTTAATCATTAAACATTTTTAATACAGATCTAATCAGTCTATAGATTTCCATGCCGTTTCAAGAGCGACGATCATCATCTCGTTAAATGATTCGCGGATTTCTTCAGCTGAAAGATACTCTGAACGGAACATATGGTCAGAGATAGAAAGAATGCTGACTGCTTTCTTTTTGCATGCGAGCGCTTCAAGATAAAGTCCCGCCGTTTCCATTTCAACGCAGAGCATTCCGAGGTCGCGGGCTTTTGCTGGAATATCAGGATTCGCGTTGTAGAACATATCAGTACAGAATACGTTTCCTACATGAACTTTTGTTCCGCGCTCCTTGCAGATATTAACCGCGTCTGTAAGAAGATCATAATCCGCTGTAGCTGCGAGAGTTCCCGGCCATTGATACTGGTGAGCGAAGTTTGAGTTTGTGGAAGCAGCCATAGCTACTACGATATCTCTCGGATGCATCTCATCGAGAAAAGCTCCTGCGCTGCCTACACGGATGATAGACTCAACGTCAAAGAATGTGTAAAGTTCATGGGCGTAAAGAGTCGCTGAAGGAATACCCATTCCTGAACCCATTACAGAGATTTTTTTGCCTTTGTAAGTGCCGGTGTATCCGAGCATGTTTCTTACGTCATTAAAAAGCACCGGGTCTTCAAGATAAGTCTCGGCAATATATTTCGCGCGGAGAGGATCTCCCGGCATAAGGACTGCTTTTGCTACTTTGTCTTTATCAGCAACGATGCAGGCTGAAGGTGTTGAAAACATATATTATCCTCCTGATTAATAATTGTTATAAGTTTCGTACTTTGTAAATATAAAGAATTAAGATTGCAATGTCAAGCAGACAGAAGACAGGCGGCTGAAGAAGACAGGATTTCGGCGGTGATATACGGAACTATATCGGTCAAAATATAAAAAATAAATAAACAATATTGTGCAGTATTGACAACAGGTTTTGTTGTGATATTATCTAACGGTGTTAGTAAAACTTTGGAAATATCATATGCAAAGAGGTGAACAGGGTGGATGAAGAGATAAAAAAGATTTTTAAAAGGCTTGAAAACTTCAGGTCAAATAATTTTCCGAAAGTATTTGACATGAACAAAGAAGGCGTAAGGCATGCGCTCATGTTTATTTTTGAAGAAAATAAAAAGGTTACTCCGGGCGATATCAGCAAAAGACTTGGCGTCAGCACCGCGAGGGTCGCTGTGATCATCAGAAGGCTGCAGGAAAAGGGATTAATCAGAAAAGAGCGGGACGCGAAAGACGGACGAAAGGCCGATATCGCGCTCACTGACGAAGGAAAAGAATGCGTAAAAAAGATGAAAGAAAAATTTGTATCAGACAGCGTGAAAATAATCGAGACGGTGGGCGTGGAGCGTGTCAATACATTTTTAGATATAGCTGAAGAGATAAAAAAAGCCGCGTGCGACCTTAGGGAGAATGTACAGTAATAACAGGTAAAAAACTTAGGAGGAAGACATGATAAAAATATTTAAGAATCTGAGCAAAAGAGACGTCGGATATATATTTATATGTATCGGACTTGTCATCTTGCAGGTATGGCTCGAACTTACAATGCCTGACTATACTCAGAAATTAACAGAAAGCGTTTCCATGGGAAACATAGAGATGACAGACGTTCTTGTAAACGGAGGATCGATGCTTTTGTGCGCCGTATGCAGCATGGGAGCGGCGGTATTATGCGGATTTTTTGCGGCGCAGGTCGCGGCTAATTTTGCGAAAACCCTCAGGATCAGATTGTTTGACAAGATAACGGATTTCGGCGACGAAGAGATTAATTATTTTACTACGCCGAGTCTTATCACGAGAACAACGAACGACGTCGTTCAGATGCAGATGCTTATAGCCATGGGAATGCAGGTTATGATAAAAGCGCCTATACTGGCGATCTGGGCGATAAGCAAAATATCATTTACGAATATGGCATGGACGGCGGCGACGTTTATAACTGTTTTGATAATAGTTGTGCTGCTGGGCGTGATCATTTTGCTGTGTTATCCGAGATTCAAGAAAATACAGAAACTGACGGACAGATTAAACGATACGGCCCGTGAAAATATTTCAGGTGTAAGAGTAGTGCGCGCCTTTAACGCCGAAGCTTATCAGGAAAATAAATTCGAAAAAGTAAATCTGGAAGTAACGAAAAATCAGCTTTTTACGACAAGGGGCATGGGACTTTTAATGCCGATCATGATGCTCTGCATGAGCGGACTCACGCTTGCGATATACTGGATAGGAGCTTACGTTATCGAGGGCGCTCCACTGCTTGATAAAGCTGTCGAGATGGGAAATATGACGGCGTTTACCCAGTACGCCATCCAGGTGGTAATGGCGTTTATGATGCTGATTATGATCTTTTTCATCCTGCCAAGGACTATGGTATCTGCAAAGCGTATAGAAGAAGTTCTCGACAGAAAATGCAGCATTACATATAAAAAAGATAAAGTAAAAGAAAAAGAGCAGGGCACAGTTGAATTCAGAAACGTATCTTTTTCATATAAGGACGCGGATAAGCCGTGCCTGTCGGATATCAGTTTTAAGATCAACAAGGGAGAGACGTTCGCGATTATCGGAGCGACCGGTTCCGGCAAAACAAGCGTTATAAATATGATACCGAGATTTTATGACGCTACAAAAGGCGAAGTTCTGATCGACGGGGTAAACGTCAAAGAATATCCTGAAGAACAACTGGAATGCAAGATCGCGGTAGCGCCGCAAAAAGCGATACTGTTCAGAGGCGATCTGAAATCAAATATCACATATGGAACAAAAGAAGAAGTCAGAGACGATGATCCGCGTCTTTTAAAGGCGATCGAGATAGCGAAGGCTGATTTTATTTCTGAATTTGAAGATGGTATAAAGAAAAGAGTAGCTCAGGGCGGTACAAACTTCTCGGGCGGACAGAAGCAGAGAATATCTATTGCGAGAGCCGTATTTAAAAATGCTGAAATCATGATATTTGACGATACATTTTCAGCCCTCGACTACAAGACTGATATGCTGGTAAGAAAGGCGCTGAAAGAAAACCTGAAGGATACGACGGTTATTATCGTGGCTCAGAGAATAGGAACTATCATGAACGCCGACAAGATAATGGTTCTTGACGAAGGAAAAATAGCGGGAATAGGAACGCATAAAGAGCTGCTTGAGAACTGCGCTGTCTATAAAGAAATCGCGCTTTCACAGCTTTCTGAGGAGGAATTGTGATATGGCAGGACCAATGAGACATGGACATATGAATGCAGTGTCATATGAAAAGACAGACGTTGAGTCTTTGAAAAAACTTGTAAGTTACTGCAAAAAATATCTGCCGGCTATGATCGTGGCCATCGCCTGCGCCGTGGCGGGAGCTTTCGCGAGCATTATAGGCCCGGAAAAGATAAGCGACCTTATGAATCTTATAATGTCAGGCGTAATGAGCGGCATCGATCTTGAAGGAGTGGCTAATATAGCGTTTACGCTTGTGGCTATATATGTGGCGGGAGCTGTATTTTCATACATACAGCAGTTTATTATGGCTACTGTTACCCAGAGGATAACAAAAAGACTCAGAAGCCAGATAGATCATAAAGTAAACTGCCTTCCTTTGAGCTTTTTCGACAGGACGGCCCGTGGAGATATATTGTCGATAGTGACAAACGATGTCGATATGATCGGCCAGACTCTTTCGATGAGCATAGCCAGCCTCGTGAGCGCGGCGGCGCTGTTCGTCGGAGTTATATTTAAAATGTTCAGCACAAACGTAGTGCTTTCAATTGTTACTATCGTATCTTCGCTTCTCGGATTTCTGTTTATGGGAGCGATAATGAAGAAATCCCAGAAATACTTTAACCGTAAGCAGGTCGATCTGGGACGTATGAACGGACAGATAGAAGAGATATATACAAACCACAATATCGTTAAGGCATATGGAGGAAAGAAACAGGAAAAAAATATTTTCAATGAAACTAACGATCAGCTCTATGAGAGCAACTGGAAATCCCAGTGGCTGTCAGGCATGATGATGCCGGTCATGACGTTCGTAGGAAATCTCGCCTATGTTCTCATATTTATCGTTGGAGTAAGCTTTATCATAAACAACAATGACGCCGTTACATTCGGAACGATTATCGCGTTTACGATATACGCGAGACTGTTTTCACAGCCGCTTTCAACATTCGCTCAGTCGATGACGAGTATTCAGCAGGCTTCGGCGGCTTCGCGAAGAATATTCAAAATGCTGGCGGAAGAGGAAGTTCCTGACGAATCGCAGAAAACGGCAAAACTTGAAACTGTTAAGGGAAACATAGAGTTCAGAAACGTCAGATTCGGATACACCAAAGACAGAACCATAATCCATGATTTCAGCGCTGATTTGAAAGCGGGACAAAAGGTAGCCATCGTAGGACCTACGGGAGCGGGAAAAACGACTATAGTAAATCTGCTCATGAGATTTTACGATGTGGATCAGGGCGATATACTTATCGACGGAGTGTCTATAAACGATATGAAAAGAGAAGACGTCCATGATCTGTTTGATATGATTCTTCAGGATACATGGATCTTTGACGGAACTATCAGAGAAAATCTTGTTTACAATAAGACGGGAGTCAGCGACAGCGAGCTTGACAGGGCATGTAAGGCCGTCGGCTTAAGCCACTTTATAGAGCAGCTTCCTGAGAGATACGACACAAGGATAAACAGTTCGCTCAATTTGTCTGAAGGACAGAAGCAGCAGCTTACGATAGCAAGAGCGATGATAAAAGACGCGCCGCTTCTGATACTTGACGAGGCGACTTCTTCGGTAGATACGAGAACAGAGCTTGTAATACAAAGGGCGATGGACGATCTGACGAAGGGCAGGACGTCATTTGTAATAGCCCACAGGCTTTCCACTATAAAAAATGCCGATATAATTCTCGTCATGAAAGACGGCGATATCATCGAACATGGAAAACATGAAGAGCTTTTGGCCGAGAACGGATTTTACGCTGAATTATACAACAGCCAGTTTGTGGTAGCATAATCATGAAGCAAAAAACGGGATGCTTTAGCACCCCGTTTTTTATTAAAATCCGTTATATTTCAGTTGATGTCAAGTATCTTAGCTTTTTTCTCGTAATACTCTTCTTTTGTCAGTATTCCGGCGTCGTGAAGAGTGCTCAAGGCTTCAAGAAGCTTTTTTTCAACTTCTGTGATCTCGCCGTTTTTGTACTCGGCTGTATCTGAAGATTTCTTTTTATCAAACAATATTCCCATAAACTGCTCCTTTCAGGTATCGGATACCTACTAATTACATCTAAAGATAATATAACATATATTTTCCTTTTAGTCTTGTGTTATACGGGATTTTGTTATTAAACTTAAAATAATGCTTATTATAAGGCTGGCGATATATATCAGATACGCGTACCTCATCTCGCCTAAAAATATCCTCGCTAGACCTGTGAGAGCGACGACAAACATCGGAATGCTTGAAGCACGACAACTGTGCTTATTATGCCTGCGATAGTCGCGAAACTTAGCAATACATCGTAATTAAGATTGTTTGAGGAAGAAATCTGAGGAAGTATGACATTCATTCCGTCAGGTATCGCGGCAGTATAAAAATAGTATAGAAGAAATCCGAACAGGATCACCAGACAGTGACGGCGGCTGAATTTGTTTTTTTTCATAATAAACAGCTCCTCATACATAAAATAGTCAATGGGATAACCCATTGACATTACAATTATAATGGTTTTATGAAGAAAAAACGATAGTTTTATGCATAATATTTAAGTTCTGCGGCATATAAGCTTTTTTTTATACGTTTTAAACGACTTGTATTTTATTGTACGTAAAATTTAAATGTGTTATAATCTTAACGAAAAAAATAATTAATGTGCGGAGGCAAATGATGGTTACAAACGATATCAGATATATTGGCGTTAATGATAGAAAAATAGATCTCTTTGAGGGACAGTATGCCGTTCCAGAAGGAATGTCATATAATTCATATGTCATACTTGATGAAAAAATCGCAGTTCTTGATACTGTCGATGGAGATTTTAAAGAAGAGTGGCTCGCTAATTTAGAGAAGGCTGTTGACGGCAGAAAGCCTGATTATCTTGTGGTTCATCATATGGAACCTGATCATTCGGCAAATATCGTTTCATTTGCTGAAAAATATCCTGAAGCAGTTATCGTTTCTTCGGCTAAGGCGTTTAATATGATGAAAAACTTCTTTGGAACGGATTTTTCTGACAGAAGAATCGTGGTCAAAGAAGGAGACGTACTTGAACTCGGCGAGCATAAACTTGAGTTTACGGAAGCGCCGATGGTTCACTGGCCGGAGGTTATCGTATCATATGACAGCAAGGACAAAGTTCTTTTTTCCGCAGACGCTTTCGGAAAATTCGGCGCCCTTGATTCTGATGAAGATGACTGGGCATGCGAAGCCAGAAGATACTATTTTGGCATTGTCGGAAAATACGGCGTTCAGGTAAAGAAACTTCTTGAAAAAGTTTCTAAATTTGACGTTCAGACAATATGTCCTCTTCACGGACCCGTTTTAAAAGAAAATCTCGGATATTATTTCGGCCTTTATATTACATGGTCGTCATATGATGTAGAGAGCGAAGGCGTAGTTGTGGCATATGCTTCCGCCCATGGTCATACTAAAAAGGCTGCCGAGCTTCTCGCTGAAAAACTTACTGAAAACGGATGTCCTAAAGTTTCGCTTATCGATCTGGCAAGAGACGATATGGCCGAATGCGTTGAAGACGCGTTCCGTTACGGAAAGATAGTTTTATGTTCGATTACATATAACGGAGACATTTTCCCGTTTATGAAGGATTTTATAAATCACCTTACTGAGCGTAGTTTCCAGAACAGGACAGTCGCTTTTATGGAAAACGGAAGCTGGGCTCCTCAGGCGGCGAAGATTATGGCTAAAATGCTTGAAAACTGCAAGAACATTACTTACGCGCAGAACAATGTCAAGATCACGTCGGCTCTTTCAGAGAGCAGCATCGCCCAGATAGAAGCTCTGGCAAAGGAACTCGCCTGATGAGAAAATGCAGACATGCTTTTCAGTGCGGAGGATGTTCATATCAGGGAATGTCATATTCCGATCAGCTGAAAATAAAACAGAAAAAGATGGCAAGATTACTGGACAGGTTTAGGCCTGTCCAGTCTATTATAGGGATGGAAGATCCCCTTTACTACAGAAATAAAGTGCATCACGCGTTTACAAAGGACAGAAGCGGAAATATCATCTCAGGACCGTATGAGGCTAAGTCTCACTGGATCATACATGTCGATGACTGTATGATAGAGGATAAAATAAGCCAGGAGATAATTCATACGATCAGAAAGCTTCTAAAATCCTTCAGGATAAAGACGTATGATGAAGACACAGGCTACGGCGTTTTAAGACACGTTTTAATAAGAAGAGGATTTTCAACGGGAGAAGTCATGGCTGTTCTTGTAATAGGAAGCAGGGAACTGCCGTCGGGAAAGGCGTTTGTCAAAGCTCTTGTCGAGGCTCATCCCGAGATAAAAACTGTAGTGCTTAATTATAATGACAAAAAAACAAGCATGATACTTGGAGAGCGCGAAAAAGTATTGTATGGTTCGGGATATATCTACGATATGCTCTGCGGATTTAAATTCAGAATTTCATCGAAGTCGTTTTATCAGGTAAATCCGAGCCAGACGGAAAAGCTCTATGATACGGCGATAAGATATGCCGCGCTAAAAGGAAATGAAACGGTGATAGACGCTTACTGCGGTATAGGAACCATTGGAATAGCCGCTTCGAAATACGCCGGAAAAGTAATAGGAGTCGAGCTGAATCCTGACGCGGTGAAGGACGCTAAGATAAACGCTAAAGAAAACAATATCGAAAATATTGAATTTTATAATGAAGACGCCGGCGTGTTTATGACAAAACTGGCCGCCAAAAAAGAAAAGATAGACGTAGTGTTTATGGATCCTACAAGAAGCGGCAGCACGGTGAAATTTCTGTCATCCCTTTGCAGATTAAAACCGGAAAAAATAGTTTACATTTCCTGCGGCCCCGAAAGTCTCGCGAGGGATCTTAAGTTTCTCACAGGAAATGGATATATCTGTAAAAAGATACAGCCCTTTGATATGTTCCCATTTACGGAGCATATAGAAAATGTGGCGCTTTTGTCACGGAATAAAGAAAACAGCGGCAATAAATACAGCGCGGAGGCAGTGGTCAATTGATTGCCCCGGCGCTGTTTTGGCGTTTATTTAGCAGGATGGGATTTTATCCATTCTTTTAAGATCAGATTGACATACTGACTGAAATTACGGTCGTCTTCTTCCGCTAATTTTTTAATATTTTCTACTATGTTTTCATCAAGGGTCACGCTAACTTTTACTTTGAGAGGTTTTAGTTCCATGGTAAGCCTTTCTTTTTTTGTAAAATATAGCATTAGTAGTATAGAATATTGAAAAGTAGGATAAAGTAGTATAAAATAGGATGAAATACGACTGATTATAAGTATATTTATAACGGTAACCCGGATATTACAGAATGGGAAAAAGATTATATATATTAAGTACAGGCAACATTGCCGTTTGGCGTTTTCGCCAGGCGGCATTGATGCGGCCTTATCCGTTATCGCGAAACATAAAGACATATTTAATAATACCCCTATAAAAATAATTTCTGTTAATTAAATTTAAAGAAGCAAGCAGTTTCCATTAATGGAAAAGGTTTCGCACAGCGGGAGGCATATAAAAAACGTCGGCCATTTTACTGACCGGCGTTTATTTTTATGGTAACTAAAGTATCACCTTTTTTGATTTTTGTCTGACCTGAAGGAATTATAGTATCCATGCCGCGTTTTATGAGCATGACGCGGGTTGAATGCATTTGCGGAATCTGGGAGAGGGTTTTGTTTAAATACTGTTTCTGGTTTTCAACTACGATTTCGCTCAAGATAAAGTGCCTTCGGTCGTCAAAACTGCGCGCGGCGAGCACGAGAAGATCGCCGGGGTTTAAAACTGTCTGTCCCGTAGGCACCAGAGCCTTGTCATCCCGGATTATCATCGAGACGGTAAGCTCCGACGGAAGAGCCAGCTGCTCTAAAGTCTGTCCGCACCAGCTGTGAGTTTTATTAAGATTAATCCTGATAAAACTTATGTCGCTGTCCTCCTGGTAGTCGTTAAATGTATGATTTATGTCGGCGCTGGTATCTATCATCGAGAGCTTTTTCGCTGCGTACGGCAGCAGCGTTCCCTGTATCGATATGGACATAATTACTATGCAGAATACCAGATTATAGAGATTATATGTGATATTAACATTGGCAAGCACTGCGCCTATGGCAAATACGATGGAGGCCGCTCCCCTTAAGCCCGCCCAGGAGACCATGAAAATCTGGCTTATCTTCGGACGAAATGGAGCCATAAGAACGGAAGTTACCGCCGGGCGAATTACCACGGTGAGGATCAGCATCAGTAAAGTAGCAGGTATGATAACGGCGGGAAGTTCGGCCGGCGTGACCAAAAGACCTAACAAAAAGAAAATCTGAACCTGGGCGATATCGGTCAGCACGTCGAAAAAATGTATAAGATAATTTTTTCGAGGAAGTTTGGCGTTGCCGATCCATATACCGCACAGATAAACGCCCAGATATCCGTTTCCTTCAAGGCATGAGGTGACGGCGTATGAAAGAATCATGACGGCCAAAAGAAAGACCGTATGACTCTGCTGTGTCGGAAGGAGTCTGCTGCGCAGAAGCTTTACCGCAATTATGCCGATAACTATGCCTGAAATAATTCCTATGCCAATCTGCTTTGCCAGCAAAAAAGGAACATTTACGGATTCGCCTCCAAGCAGCGCGACAGCTACCGCGGTCAGCATATAGCTCATCGGGTCGTTAGAGCCGGATTCCACCTCAAGAAGCGAGTCGGTATGATATTTCAGAGCAAGATTCTTGGAACGCAGAATATTAAATACAGACGCCGCGTCGGTTGAAGAGATAACTGAACCTATCAGAAAACTTTCAAGACATGGAAGCGAAAGGGCAAAGTGAGCAAACAGCGCGACGCCTCCAGCTGTGCCTGCCACTCCAAGAGTTGAGAGTATTATTGAGGGCGCAAGTACGGGACGGGCGACTTTTATGTTTGTCTCAAATCCGCCGTAAAACATAATGAATATCAGGCAGACTGAGCATACGGTATTGACTGTTTCATAGTCGTTAAATTGTATTCTTAATATTCCGTTTTCACCAAACAGCATGCCTATTCCGATAAATATAAGCAGAGACGGGACTGGCAGCTTTTCTAAAAAATTATTGAGCAAGATGCAGATAAAGATCACGCATCCTACGAGCAGAAGAGGTCCGTTCAAGGTGATCACCGCCTTTTTAAGTAAAAATAAATAGTTAAGCTTTTTTTATTTCTATAATAATTTATAATAGAAACAATCGCAATATATTCATCTCTTTGCTATTTCTTAACCGGAACTTTGATATAATGCGAACATTGAACCGCGAGGCAGGTATATGAAACCAAAAAAAATTTTAAAGGGTATTTTGATTTCTGTTTTGCTTTTAGGAATTGCGACCGCACTGAGCACGCAGTTTCAAAAGTGGGGAGTACAGGAACTTATCACCACCATATTTGTATTTGCCGTCTTTTTGATATCGCTTTTTACAGACGGGTTCATTTATGGAGTGGTATCGTCGGTCGTCGGCATGTTCCTTATAAATTTTGTTTTTACCTATCCTTATTTTGAATTGAATTTTATAAAACCAAGAAATCTTATCTCCGCAGTCATTATGCTCGCAGTCGCCGTAATAACAGGCGTTCTTGTGACAAAAATCAAGAGGCATGAGGCGATAAAGGCTGAAAATGAGCGGGAGAGAATGAGGGCGAATCTTCTGCGGGCCGTGTCTCACGATTTGCGAACTCCCTTGACAACGATATACAGCGCAAGTACTATGTTGAAGGAAAACAGCGAAGCGTTAAACAAGCAGCAGCGTACTCAGATGCTGGGAAGCATTCAGGAGGAAGCTCAGTGGCTTGTTAGGATGGTAGAAAATCTTCTGCTTGTTACAAGGATTGACAACAGCACGATAAAGATAAACAAAACACCGATCATTCTCGACGAGCTTATCGATTCCGTCGTAACTAAATTTTCGGCGCAGCATCCTTCTCAGAAAATAAATCTTTTGCTGCCGGAGGAGATAGTTATCATTCCGATGGATTCGATTCTTATCGAGCAGGTGATCAGAAACCTTTTGGAAAACGCGGTATTTCATGCAAAAGGAATGACGATGATCACATTAAAGGTTTATACTGAAGGCGACAGAGCTGTTTTTGAAGTGTCGGATGACGGCGCGGGGATTGAAGAGGGCAAACTCAAAAAGATCTTTACAGGAAATTATGGCGACAGGAAAGATACGAGCCGCAGGGAAAAACGCTTTGCGGGCATAGGGCTTTCCGTTTGCGCTACTATAATCAAGGCGCATGGAGGAACCATAACGGCGCAAAACCTGGAAACTGGAGGAGCGTTATTTAAGTTTACCCTGGAGAAGGAGAACAGTCCTGATGATGAATAATAAATATAAGATACTTATTATCGAAGACGACAGAAATATCCGTAATATCATGATATCGCTGCTGGAAACGGCTGATTATCAGGTGATATGCGCAGACAGCTGCGGCGCCGGAAAAACGCTTTACCGCTCGCATAATCCCGACGTTGTGATACTTGATCTCGGCCTTCCCGATATGGACGGCATGAATTTTCTCAAATTTGTGAGAGAAGATTCCCTGACGCCTATAATCGTATTATCCGCCAGAACAGACGATATGGACAAAGTTACCGCCCTTGATGAAGGCGCTAACGACTATGTGACAAAGCCGTTCAGTTCGGCCGAGCTTTTAGCACGCATACGCACGGCGCTGCGCAATTACAGGCAGAGCGCAGGCGGCAAAGCTTTAGGCGGAGTGTTTAAACAGCGTGATCTGACAATTGTTTACGACGCAAGACAGGTGTTTATAGGCCAAAATGAGATCAGACTTTCGCAGACAGAGTACAATATAGTAGCTCTGCTTTCTGAAAACTGCGGAAAAATGATGACTTACGCATCGATAATAAAAGGAATATGGGGGTATTCTGATGAAGGAAGCATAAAAAAACTTCAGGTAAATATGGCCAATATCCGGAAGAAATTTGGCGTAAGACCAGGAGAAAAATGGTACATTTCTAATGAATTAGGAGTTGGATATAGAATGAATGGAGTGAATGAAATATGAAAGCATTTTTACTTAGACAGCCGCCGGCAAGACTGATAGCGCTTGGATTTGCTTTTGTCATACTGCTGGGGTCTGTGCTTTTGATTCTGCCGTGCAGCGTTCGTGAAGGAGTTGAGCTTCAATATATAGATTCGTTATATACTTCCACCAGCGCGGTGTGCGTTACAGGACTTATCGCTGTAGACGCGGGCAACACATTTACGCCCCTTGGACAGTTCTTCCTTGGAATGCTGATCCAGGTAGGCGGTCTCGGAGTAACATCGGTCGGAGCTGCTATCATCCTGTCGATGGGAAAACGAGTGAATTTAAAGGGACGTACCCTTATCCGCGAGGGATCAAATCTTGATTCCGCCCACGGTGTAGTGCGGTTTGTAAAAAGCGTCTTAATGACGACGCTGGTAATAGAACTTGTGGGCGCCATATTGAGCTTTACCGTCTTTGTGCAGGATTATCCGCCTGTAAAGGCCATGGGAATAAGTATATTCCACTCGGTGGCCGCCTTTAACAACTCGGGATTTGATATCTTGGGAAATCTGCAAAATATGATCCCATATCGGGACAATATAGCGCTGAATCTGATCACATGCGGACTTATATTCTTCGGCGGTATCGGTTTCCTCGTTATACAGGAAATCAGGAAATATAAATTTAACTGGAAAAAATATTCGATGCATGCCAAAGTCGTTTTGACTGTCAGCGGCGCTCTTATATTAGGCGGCACGCTTCTTTTGAAACTGACAGAGGATATCACATGGCTTGGAGCGTTTTTCCACAGCGTATCAGCCAGAACAGCGGGATTTTCAAGTTATCCTCTTGGAACATTCTCAAATCCCGGACTTCTTGTGCTGATAGTACTGATGTTTATCGGAGCATCTCCCGGATCTACAGGAGGCGGTATCAAAACCAGTACCTTCTTTGTAATGATCCAGGGCATCAAATCAGCCGCGACAAACAAGTCGGAAAAGGCGTTCCACTATTCGGTGCCGTCTGACGCGTTTAAGAAAGCTTCCGTTATTACGCTGCTTGCGGCGACGGTAGTTATAGTAGGAACATGGTTCCTGATGGTATTTGAACCGGATATCAGGATGATCGACGCGCTGTTTGAGGTGACAAGCGCCTTTGGTACTGTAGGACTTTCTACAGGCATAACGACCGGACTGTGCGTGGCAAGCAAGATAGTGTCTATTTTGATAATGTATATAGGAAGACTCGGACCTCTTACGATCGCCTCAATGTGGTATTTCAGCCGGGGCGAACGAGTCAGATTCCCTGAAGGAAACATAGCGATAGGATGATGCCAAGGGACTAATGGACACAAAACGGATGCTTGCATACGATTTTGTGTCTATGAGAACCGCTAAAACATGAGAAAGAGCCATTTTTCATAAAAAATGAGCGATTTCGAATGTTTTTAGGATTTTGAGAGCACGAAGTGCGTAGAAATCCGTGGCATCATATAAATGAAAATATGTGAAAAGGATTTAGAGCCAAGGGGACTAATGGACACAAAACGGATGCTTGAATACGAAAGAAATCCGCAGCATCATAAGTGAAATATATGCATATAGTTAAATAAGGAGCATAATTATGTTTGGAAAACAGCAGGAAAAGAAAATATCATATGGTATAGTGGGAGTCGGCCGTTTCGGACGCGCTCTGGCAGAAGAATTGGCGGTTACAACGTCGGAACTGCTTGTAATGGATCGCGACGAGGACAAGATCCGCGAGATGAGAGATATCACTGAAAATGCCTATGTGGTAAAAACTCTTGACAAGAAATCACTTCAGGAGACAGGTATTCAGAACTGTGACGTTGCCATCGTATGCATAAGCAACCAGATGGATACGTCTATACTTACAACATTGAATCTTGTTTCTCTTGGAATTCCGAAAGTAATTTCAAAGGCAAACAGCCAGGAACATGGAATTATCCTGGAAAAACTCGGAGCTGAGGTAGTATATCCGGAGCGCGATATGGCGGTGCGTCTGGCAAGCCGTCTTGAAACAGCCCGCGAACTTGATATTATCCAGCTCAGCGAAAAGCTTAACATCTCAAGAATGCAGGTTCCGGGACAGCTGATAGGAAAAACTGTAAGGGAAGCGAATCTTCGTTCGGCTTTTAATCTTAACATCATTTCCATTGAAAACGAAGGAGAGGTTTTGCAGACAGTTCAGCCTGACTATATCTTCAGAGAAGGCGATTTTCTGATCCTTTCAGGAAGCAAGGACAGCCTTCTCAAGATCAATCAGTGGTCTTCAGTTCAAAAATAAATAATATCTGTCATAGAACCCCATCTATACAGTCTTTCGTACCCTCTTTGCAGAAAAACCTGCAAGGAGGGTATATTAGATTAAGCAGGGGATCAGACCTTTTAATAACGGCATCATTGTATATTATTTAATATTGTGATAGAATACTGTCGGAGCATAGGGCGTGACATTGATTTTGTCATGTCATTTGCTATCTTTTATTTAATTTAAGAAAGAGGTAAATATTTTGAGCGATTCCATAGGGACGCTGCTATTGGTTCAGGTTATTCTGATTGCGTTAAACGCGGTTTTTGCGAGCGCCGAGATAGCAGTGTTGTCAACAAATGAAGCTAAGATAGAGCGCTTGGCGGAACAGGG
>CASEDW010000067.1 GCA_949286775.1 uncultured Eubacteriales bacterium
CTACTATATTTAAAATCTCTTCGAACGGATCTCTTGTGCCTGAACCAGCTTCATGTCCCATTGTGATTATAGGCATGTCGGGTCCGCCGACTTCCTGCCAGTTTGTTATTTTACCCTGATAAATATCAGCGATCTGTTCGGAAGATAATTTTTCTACTCCTGTTACAGAAGGATTAACGATCACCGCGATTCCATCTTTCGCGACAACATTTTCAACTATACCCTGATCTTTTTCTTCCTGAGTCAGGTTTCTGGAAGATGTTCCGATATCGGTAGTTCCAGCAAGAAGAGCTTCGATTCCTGCCGTCGAACCAATGTATTCTGCTGATACAGTAACATCCTGATTTTCTTCCATATAACTTTCTGACAAAACATTGCAAAGTTCTTCCATGGATGTACTTCCGGCCAGCTGGATGCTTCCTGAAAGTTGATCTTTAGAACCGCATCCGCATACGGCAATCGCGGCTCCAAGACAGATAGAAAGTACTGCAAGGCTCTTTTTAAAGTTAATTCGGTTTTTTCTGATTTTCATAATTTCCTCTTTCTGACGCACTTGCTGCGTCGATAATGGTAGATTTGGAAGTTTGCTTCCAAACTCTTCTCCTCGTTTGATATATGTTTATATTTTCTTAATACCCATTGTAATTGCCGCTATATCTTTGCTGTATTCATAATTATTTTTCGGCGCTAAAGGATTAATTGCCAGAAGAGGGATTTCTCTTTCGTAAAGGGAACCGTGAGTTCTTACCTGATCTGTTTTGAGACGTTCTCCTGAAACTTCTCCAAAGGCGCACCCTTCGGCAGCCAGCAGCACATAATCCCCGATTTCGCTTTCGGGAAGATTAAATTCTTTGGCGGCTTCCGTACTTGTCATGATTTTTTCAATTTCAGGCGTTTCTTCCGCAATCTCTAAAAATGCAGGAATTTCCTGATCATTTTCGACAAAGATATAGAGAATGCCGCCTTCCTGATAAATATGATTTTCAACATACCGGTCTTTTAACGGAGGGAGGCAGTACAGATGAAGCCCCTTGTTATCCGAAATTGTCTGGAAATTTATCAGATATGTTTTCTGATTCATTCCGTGGTCGGCTGTAATATAAATCCTTCTGTCAGGATCAATTTCATGAATCTTGGAAATATATTTGTCGGCAAAATAAATCTGTTCTTTTGCCTCAGGCGTTCCCGGACCATAGTGATGAAATACGAAGTCATTTGTTGTGCAGTATACTAAATCAGGATCTTCTTTTTCGATGCAGGCAAGGGCCGCTTTATAGATCCATTCTGTACTTTCGGGAGACTGTACCTCTGGCGGATCATCCAGATTCAGGCGGTTAAGCAGCTCTTTATCAGGAGTCTGAACACTGATTCCTATGTCAGCGCCTTCTCCGTAAACGCCTAATACCTTTCCTTTTACTGTTAGAAGAGCGGTCTTTTTTCCTTCTTTTTTATAGGCCTGAAGAATTGTTTCTGCTTTCATAAATCCGCGTTCTTCAATAAAACCTTCTTCTTTTGTTTTGCGGTTATAATAATAGTTGCCTACAACTTTTGTATCTTCAGGGAATCGTCCTGAAAGAATACATGCGTGGTTTACATTGGTTACGGACGGTATCGCGCTTTTTACTGTTTTTACGAATCCGCGGGAGTTTGCCGCGGCGAACAAATTCGGAGCAGTCTCTTTTGTAAGATACTGCGGAGCGCAGCCGTCAATTACTACGATTAAAGCTTTATCCATTTATTGTCCTCCTTTGATCTGTCTGCATTATAGCATTCAAATTTCCTATTGAAAAATATGAATATAATACTATTATAATAAGTAAATGCTTATAGTAAGGCGAAGAACGTATAGGACTATGAAATAAGAGGGGTATTTATGACTATAAGAAATCTTGAAATTTTTGAGGAAGTATGCCGATGCATGAATATGAGCAAGGCGGCGCAGAATCTCTGTGTGTCTCAATCATCTGTCAGCCAGGCGGTAGCGTCGCTGGAAAAAGAATACAATACAATATTGTTTGAACGTTTAAATCATACTCTATATCTTACCGATTCGGGAAAAGAACTGCTGTTTCTTTCGCATCAGGTTTTAAAAACCATAGATCAGTTGGAAAACCGCATGAAAGACAGCGCGTATAAGAAAAAACTAAAGCTGGGAGTCAGCACTACAATTTGCGACTGTCTGATATATTCATTGCTGGAAGATTATGAAAAGCAGTATGGAGATATTAATATTTCGGTAGAAATGGGAAATACTAAATCCATGGAGAAAAAACTGTTAACGGCAAAAATGGATATGGCAATTATACAGAGAACATCGCTTTCGCATTTTTTGAAATATATCCCGTTTTTGGAAGACAGGATGGCCGTTGTGTGTTGGACAGATCATCCTTTATGCGGCAAAACAGTGCCTTTAGCGCAGCTTAAAGGCGAAAATATGGTTGTCAGAGAAAAGGGAAGCGGAACTCAGATGCTAATAGATCATATTTTTACGGAGCATCGCATTCCAATGAAAAAAAGCTGGACATGTATGGGTTCTGATTCGGTGAAAAAAGCTGTTTTTCACAAAGTAGGGATCGCTGTAATATCTCGTTTCCTGGTGGCGGAAGAATTAAAACAGGGAACTTTGGGCGAAATTTTTATCAGCGATCAGGAATTTACCAGGTGGTTTGATCTTGTGTATCATAAGGACAAGATACAAAATGGGGAATTTAAATCATTTCTGGAATTCTGCAGGTCGCTGGATAGGGGAAAGTTGGAAAAACTCATTGAAAACGGGATACATCAATAGCCTTTTTTTAATTTGCAATCAGAAATTATACTCTTAGGAGGAATTTTAAATGTATGATCGTATCAGATATTTTTTGAAAGCGGCGGAGACCGGAAGCTTTACAAAAGCCGCTAATCAGATGTTTATTTC
>CASEDW010000068.1 GCA_949286775.1 uncultured Eubacteriales bacterium
ATTCATGGTAATTGGAAGACATCAGGAATTTTGCGGCTCCGACATCAAACACTTTTAATTTCTGTCCCATAAATTCGCCGGGCTGCGGTTTAATTTTTCCATTCATCATCCGTAAAGCGCCGCTTTTTAATTCGTCTATAAATTCAGGCTTTAATTCAAAGGCGGCGTGGGACGGATAAATCACGTCAAATTCATCAGTATAGCATTTCAGTTTATCAAGGCTGTATACAAAGGCGTTTATTTCACTGAACTCATTGAACATAAAAATCTCGCCATTCTGCACAGTATCTCCTGAAAAAAGCGCTCTGTATTTAGAATCGAGAAGCGCTATGCTCCCGGTCGTATGCCCTGGTATAAGCAGAATTTCAAGTTCTCTGCCGCCGAGATCTAATATTTCTCCGTCCTCTACAGGAGTAAACTGCACCGTATTATTTTTGTTTTTGTAAAAATTTGCCGATTCCGCCGGATGCATATAAAATGTTTCAAATTCATTTATGCTTCCGAGATGATCTCCGTCAGCGTGGGTAATAATGTGAAGTAACGGAAGACCGGTAATTTCTGACGCGAGTTCTTTGGCGTTATTTACCTGCATTCCGCTGTCTATCAAAAGCGCGTATTCGTTTCCCGTGAGCAAAAAGAAATATACTCCGTTATCCTCATTAAATCTCCAGGTTTCTTCATTGATCTTCATTATCTCACAAGCCATAATTTTCTCCATTCCGCCGCCTTTTGCATGACGGCACATTTATAATTGATAGCTTTTCGCAATTTAATATCTGCATATTTCATCAGACTTACCATAAGCGCTTCTTTACATAAAAGCCCGGTCACACAATTTCAAGCAGGTCTTCCGGCCTTTCTATGATATAGTCTGCGCCGTATTCTTCAAACTCTTCCCTGTTTCCAAAACCGAATAAAACTGCGGCGACCTTTATTCCTGCCTTTTTCGCTCCGATAATGTCATGCTTTCTGTCTCCCACCATCAGCGCTTTATCCCTATCAGTAATCCCAGTCTGTTCAAAAGCATAATTAATTATATCGACTTTCTGTTTTCTCGTTCCGTCCAGTGTCGCGCAGGAGCAGAAATCAAAATATTTATAAATATCATGCTGTTTTAATATATCGAGAGAAAATACTTCCGGCTTGGAAGTCGCGAGCAGCACTTTCTTTCCTCTGTTTTTCAATTCTATAATCGTCTCTTTGATCCCGTCGTAGAGATTATTTTCAAAAATCCCCTTTTCACGGTAATATTCGCGGTAATATTCTATCGCGAGATTAGTTTTTTCTTCATCTAATCCATAATATTCACTGTAAGATTCCACAAGGGGAGGTCCGATGAATTTGTAAAATTTGCTTCTGTCAGTCTCCATAATCCCCAGTTTGTTTAATGAATACATGACGGCATTTGTTATTCCAAGCCCTGTATCAGCTACCGTTCCGTCCATATCAAGTAATACTATATCGTACATAAGTCCTCTTTCTTTATCTGATTTTATAGTTTCATTGGTATATTCGAAATTACTTATATAATACCTGCCACAATGCCGCTAACTTATATAAAAAGTTCCATTTGTCGAGCAACTCATAATATATTTAGCAGGTCAAGCGGCTTATCTATAACTGCATATGGATTTTCTATTTTTCCGAAGCCATATGAGGCGTATATTATATCTATTCCGGCTTTTTTACACGCGTCTGCGTCGCCCTGTATATCTCCTATATATACCGGATTGTTTATTTTCTCTCTTTCCATCAGGATTTTAATCGTTTCTCCTTTGGATACTCCCGTGTCGCCGAAGCAAAGATGGGCTTTTATTTCTTTTTCAAAGCCGCCGTAGGCCATAACCTTTTCAATATATCCGCTTTGAGCATTGCTTACTATATATAATGGATATTTTTCGGCAAGTCTATTGATCGTTTCTATTATTCCTTCGTAAAACTTTCCCGGCGTGTTTTTCAATTTTATCTGCTCAGCCTCAACACAGCCCTCCTGAAGTTTTCTTTTAAGCTTTTCATCCGTATCGGGAAATAATTTATCAAATATCTCGTCCATAGTCCGTCCGAAAAGCCCTCTCAGATCGTCGGATGTTACTCTCCTGTCAACATTCTCACGTTCAAAAACATCGTTGTACGACTGCGCCACAACCTCTGTCGAATCCCAAATGGTTCCGTCTATATCAAATATCACCGAGTCAAACTGCTTCATAATATTCTCCTTGCGAATTTTTTACCACCCACAGTATAACATAAAAATCGCCGCCTGCAATCAGACAGCGATCATTTTAAAGCATTTTAAAACCCCGGAAACCGAAGTTCCCGGGGCAATATGAATCATTTTATAATATTACGTATTACTCGATGATAGATGCAACACGGCCTGATCCTACTGTACGTCCACCCTCACGGATAGCGAATGTAAGACCCTGATCCATAGCGATCGGATGAATAAGTTCGATTGTCATCTCGATGTTATCGCCAGGCATGCACATTTCTGTACCTTCAGGAAGGCTGATTACACCTGTAACGTCTGTTGTTCTGAAGTAGAACTGTGGACGGTAGTTGTTGAAGAAAGGTGTATGACGTCCACCTTCGTCTTTTGTTAATACGTAAACCTGAGCTGTAAATTTTGTATGGCAATGAATTGTTCCAGGAGCAGCAAGAACCTGTCCACGCTGGATTTCATTTCTGTTGATACCACGAAGAAGCGCACCGATGTTATCACCAGCCTGAGCCTCATCAAGAAGCTTACGGAACATCTCGATACC
>CASEDW010000069.1 GCA_949286775.1 uncultured Eubacteriales bacterium
ACATTTGACGGATTTATTGAACAGCTGTACGGAAATATAGCGGGAGTAATCATCATGAGCGGATGTCTTCTTGTATATATGGGAGCGTATTATCTCGGCAAGAAAATAGTAAATATTGAAATATGAAATATGGGAAATTGTTTAGATTATGGAAATATGCGGTGTAGTCATAATTATGGTGATCATATTTGGAGCAGCGAAAATATGGGACAGAAAATATTTTATAGTTATACTTGCGGGCGCTGTTCTTTGTTTCGCGGCAGCTGTAATAAATAAAACAGGAAGCAGTGAAACCAATATTGATCATTTGAAGAAAAGCAACGTCGGAGAAGGCCGGAAGATAAAAGAGCTTGTGGCAAAAGTTGGAAATGAAGAAGGCAAGGCTGAAGAAGTAGGAATTGATGTGTCTGTCCCGGAAAGAGAGTATTCAAAAGAGGAATGTGAAAAGATACTTAAAGATGAGTCCGCTTTATTGACAGAGCGCATATTGGGAGAAAACAAAAGCGCAGACAGAATCGAGTATGACATAAACCTGCCGTCAGCAGGAAACAATCCTGCGGTATCAATAGACTGGTACAGCTCAGACAATGAGATTTTAAACTGGGAAGGAAAAATAGGAGACGAAGTTCCGAAAAACGGAACCCAAATCACCCTCAAGGCTGTTTTGACACTGCAGACAGAAGAACTTATATATGAAGAAAAGCTGAAGGTTTATCCAAAGGTATCAGACGGAAGTTTACAGGAAAAACTTGTGAATGAAATAGAAGAAGAAAATAAAAACAGCGTTGAAGAAAACTACTATCTTCCTGACAGTGTGGACGGGGAAAAAGTCGTATGGTACGAAGCTTCTGAAGAAAGCTATGGCTATGTCGCTGCGTTGCTCCTTGTCGCGGGAATTTTACTCAATATATCGAAAAAACAAAAAGAAGATGAAAAAAAGAAGCAAAGAACGCAGAGGCTGAAAAAAGATTATCCGGAGCTCGTCAGCAGGTTGATACTGATGCTGTATTCAGGAAGTTCGCTGCGAAACGCTTTTTACAGTATAGGCAATAATTACAGAAAGAGAAAAAAAGAAGGGGAAGGTTTTAAAAGAAATGAGGCTTTTGAAGAAACAGTGATTTTATGTCATGAAATAGAAAACGGGATCACAGAGATCGACGCGTATGAAAATCTCGCAAAGAGATGCGCTCTTCCAGCTTACAGGTCGCTTTGCGTCGCGTTGATACAAAATCAGAAGAGAGGAGGCGGTCATATAATTGAAAATCTTGAGCAGGAGGTGATAAACGCGTTTGAAGAAAAGAAACGGCAGGCGCGAATCGCGTCAGACGCGGCTTCGATGAAACTTCTTTTGCCGCTCGTGCTTATGCTGGCTATAGTGTTCGCGCTGATGATGATACCTGCGTTTCTGTCATTATAAAAAATCTATTTAAAAGAGAGGTAAATTGGATGATTAAAAAAGAAGTTAAAGATTTTCTTTTGGCGGAGGACGCCGTGAGTACAGTTGAAATCGTACTTATAGTCGTCGTTTTGATCGCTCTTGTCGTATTGTTTAAAGGACAGATAGTATCTGTCGTGCAAAGCATCCTTGACAAAGTGACACAGCAAAGCCAGGCGGTATGACATGAATTATTCAGAGAAAGGAGAAAGCGGAAGATGAAAAAGGGAAGTATAACTGTATATGTATGCCTCGTGTTTTGCGTTATCCTTTCTCTGATATACGGCTGCATAAACTCAGTAAGAGTATCATGCGGAAGAGCTGCGGTTTCCTGCGCCGTGGAAGAGGCGCTGTTTTCGTTATTTTCAACTTATGACAAAGAGCTTTTTGATGAATACGGGCTTCTGCTTCTTGACGCGGGATATTCAGGCAGCGATTTTCTGATAGGAAAACTCGCGAAGGAGGCGGATGAAACCGTTGAAAAAATATTGTCGCCGGAAACCGGAATTTGGGGAACCAACCCTGAAAAGCTTTACGGGATTAATATAGGAAAGCCCGAAGTTACGGGATATGTCCTGGCTACAGACATGAACTATCAAAGGATAAGAGAGCAGATACAGGAGATAATCCTTTCTAAAGTAGGGACTGATATATTGTCCGAGCTTGGATCAGATATAGGAAGCAACGCCGAGATATTGTCAAAGTATTCTTTCGATGACAATAAAGATATGGAGGAGCTGCTTGAAGACTATGAAAATGATAAAAAAAATGCTGAGATAAAAAAAGAGGAGGCCGCTGGCGAATCCTCGCAGGAAGAAATTCAGGAGGCAGAGATACCTGAGGACTTTGAAAATCCTCTTGATAACGCCGACAGTATAAGAAATCTCGGACTTTATAATTTTTTTCTTCCGGAAGATAAAGAAGTGTCGCCCGGAAAGATCGATATAGATTCGACTGTAAGTCACAGAAACAAAAAAAGCGGTATGGGGATAATGCCGGAAGAAAAACATGAATCTTATGAAAAGATAATGCTGAGCGAATACGCCATAAGATTTTTTACTGATTTTCTCTCGGATTATGGTAAAGACAGCGCCGGAAAATTCAAATATCAGGCGGAATATATCATTGTCGGAAAAGACGAGGATTCGAAAAATTTAAAAAGCGTTTTAGATTACATAATATTGATACGCGAAGGAATGAATTATCTGTATCTGTATACTGACGCTGAAAAGATGGCACAGATATCGGAAGTGGCGCTCATCGTTTCGACTATACTGCTTTCGCCTGAGTTGGAGATTGTGGTACAGCAGCTTATCATGCTGCTTTGGGCGTATGCTGAAAGTCTTATGGATGTAAAAAATCTGCTGGCGGGCGGAAAAGTTCCGATTTTTAAGGATTCATCGACGTGGCAGCTTTCGCTTTCAGGAATTTGCTCGATGAACAGCAGTACGAACGCTGAAAAAACAGACATAGGACTCGGATACAGTGAATATTTGCGGCTTCTGATGTATATGCAGCCTGATCAGATCGTTTTGGACAGGACGATGGATATGCTTGAGTACAATAAACGTTTCACAGAAGGTAATGAGGATTTTTGCCTTGATAACTGTATAAGCGATATTGAGATAGGTTACAGCGGATCAATAGGAAAAAATGAATTTTACATCAACAGAAGTTACGGCTATTGAGTTTGTCAGTAAAAAAGATTAACGTCAGGAGAAAAATGAATGGTTCAGGATGCGAAAGAATGGCCTTTTTTTGAAGAAAGTAAATCAATACGGAAAATAAGCTGCTCTCTTTCAGGAAATATTCCGC
>CASEDW010000070.1 GCA_949286775.1 uncultured Eubacteriales bacterium
AACTGAAGATGAAAATTCGGTATGGACTTACGGTGATGAGGAGATTGATATCAGCACTATACAGTCTGCAATGAATAATCTCACCGCGTCGGAATTTACTGATGAAGAGCCAAAAGGCGAGCAGGAGGTAAGGATAACTCTTAATCTTACTGACGAAAACTTCCCGCAGACAGAGATAGTATTCTATAGGTATGACGGCACAAACTGTCTTGCGACTATAGACGGCGAGAGCTTCGCTCTTGTTTTACGAAGCAGCGTTGTGGACTGCATAGAAGCGGTCAACGCCATCGTGCTTAATTAAAATAATATAACAAATGAATAAGAGAAAAGAGATCTTTGAGAAATAAAACTTAAAGGTCTCTTTTTGTGATTGTTTAACTAATTTAAGGCGTGATGTTTCAGAAAAAAGCACAATATACATCTTGAAAAAGAATAGCGATTTTGCTAATATTATTAGACGTTTTGAGTGTTTAATTTAAAGGAACAGGAGCTGAAAGATATGATAAAAACACTTGCAAAGTATATAGGAGAATACAAAAAAGACGCAATTATTACTCCTATAATGATGCTGGTAGAAGTAATATTTGACATGATCATTCCTTTTTTCATGGCTCTTCTTATAGATGAAGGCGTGTCAAAAGGCGACATGAAAAATATTGTGCTTTACGGCGCTCTGATGATGCTCGGCGCGTTCGGCGGCCTGGCAGCAGGAATTATCGGAGCAAGAACGGGAGCTAAAGCGTCGACCGGATTTGCCAAAAACCTGAGAATGGGAATGTTTTCAAATATCCAGAAGTTCTCATTTTCAAATATTGATAAATTCAGTACGCCGTCTTTAGTAACGCGTATGACTACAGATACGACAAACGTTCAGATGGCATTTCAGATGATCTTGCGAATGGCGTGCAGATCGCCGATCAACCTTATAATGGCGATGGTCATGACATTTGTTATTAACGCCCGTCTCGCGATGGTATATCTTGTGGCGGTAATACTGCTTGGAATCGTGCTTGCGGTTATAATTGTCATCGCGTCAAAAACGTTCAACAGAATTTTTCCAAAATATGACGCCCTCAATGAAAGCGTACAGGAAAATGTAACGGGTATCCGTGTCGTAAAATCATTTGTCCGTGAAAGAGATGAAATGAAAAAGATCCGCAAGGCGAGCGGAAATATCTATAAACTGTTTTCAAAAGCTGAAAAGATCATCTGCCTTAACAGCCCGGCGATGATGTTTACGGTATATGCATGTATTATTCTCGTAAGCTGGATCGGCGCGCAGATGATAGTTGTTGACGATCTTACTACAGGCGAACTCATGAGTTTTCTTACGTACTGCATGAATATCCTCATGAGTCTTATGATGCTCTCTATGGTATTTGTAATGATCACCATGAGTGTCGCGAGCGCCGAGCGTATCTGTGAAGTACTCAATGAAAAAAGCGATCTTACAAATCCGGAAAATCCTGTTATGGAAGTTAAAGACGGAAGCATCGAATTTGATCATGTAGTATTCAGATACAATGAGAACAGCGAAAAGCCTATTCTTCAGGATATAAATGTCAAGATACCGTCGGGTTCAGTCGTAGGTATTATGGGAGGAACCGGAGCAGGAAAGACAAGTCTTGTAAACCTCATCAGCCGTCTTTACGATGTTTCGTCAGGATCGGTTAAGGTCGGCGGCCTTGACGTAAGACAGTACGATATGGAAGCGCTCCGAGATCAGGTTTCTGTTGTGCTTCAGAAAAACGTGCTCTTCTCCGGAACTTTCCTCGAGAACCTCAGATGGGGCGATGAAAAAGCGACACTTGAAGAGTGCATCGAAGCCTGCAAGATAGCGAACGCTCATGACTTTATTTCTGCGAGACCTGACGGATACAATACCCATGTTGAGCAGGGCGGTGTAAACGTATCAGGAGGTCAGAAACAGAGAATATGTATAGCCAGGGCGTTGCTCAAACATCCTAAGATCCTTATTCTTGACGACTCTACAAGCGCTGTCGATACCGCAACGGACGCAAAGATCAGAGACGCACTTAAGGAAGAACGTCCTGATATGACAAAGATAATCATCGCGCAGCGAATTTCAAGTATGCAGCATGCCGATATGATCCTTGTGATGGACGATGGCAAGATAGTCGACAGAGGAACTCACGAAGAGCTTCTCGAAAGAAATGAGATTTACAGAGAAATATATGAATCTCAGCAGAGCGGAGATTTTGATGAGAACGGAGGTGAACTCTGATGCCGGCACCCAAAGCAGCAAAGGGACAGAAATTTATGGTTGACAATCCGGTTCATATAATCGGACGAATTTTAAAGTACATCGGTAAGAGTTACTGGCTTCATCTTATCCTGGTTCTTGTGATGATCATTGTCGGAGTTTTGGCGAACATTCAGGGAACACTGTTTACAAAAACGCTGATTGACGACTATATAATGCCGATGATCGGACAGCCGAATCCTGACTTCGGTCCTCTGGCCGGAGCGATCGGCAGAGTGGCTATTTTTTACGGATGCGGTGTTCTGGCGGCGTTTTTACAGGGATATATCATGGTATATGTTACGCAGGGAACTCTTAGAAACCTTCGTAACGATTTGTTTGACCACATGGAAAGACTTCCGATCAGCTATTTTGACCGTCATCCGCGCGGAGACATCATGTCTGTCTATACAAACGACGTAGACGCGTTAAGGCAGATGATAAGCCAGAGTTTGCCTCAGCTTGTAAACTCGATACTTACTATCATAGCGACGATCGTAAGTATGTTTATACTCAGTATTCCGCTTACCATTTTCTCTTTTATAATGCTCGGAGTCATGGTGCTTTGCTCTAAAAAATTTACTACAAAGAGCGCGAAATACTTCATCGCGCAGCAGAGAGAACTCGGATCTCTCGACGGATATATTGAAGAGATGATGAGCGGACAGAAGGTAGTTAAGGTATTTAACCACGAGGAAAAAGCCATAGAGCAGTTTGCGGTCCTCAATGAAAGACTTTTTAACAGCGCTAATAACGCGAACAAAAACGCCAACCAGATGATGCCGGCGAACGCGAACTTAAGTTATGTAAGCTTCGTAGGTTCCGCTATCATAGGAGGCGCGATGGCTCTTTCGGGATTTATGGGTCATACTATCGGAGGACTCGCAAGTTTCCTTACATTTAACAGAACTCTCGGAAGACCTATAGGCATCATAAGTATGGAAGCAAACTCGATCATCATGGCTCTTGCCGGCGCTGAACGTATTTTCAAACTTATGGACGAGCCTATCGAAACAAACGAAGGCAAGACGGTTCTCGTAAATGTTAAAGAAGGACAGGAGAAGCTTGAAGAGACAGATGAGCGTACGGCTCGCTGGGCTTGGAAAGAGACTCTCGCGGACGGCACAGTGAAACTTACAGAGCTCAAAGGTATGGTTACATTTGACGATGTTGACTTCGGATATGTGCCTGAAAAGACGGTTCTTCACAACATCAGTCTTTTCGCTAAACCGGGTCAGAAGATAGCTTTTGTCGGTTCTACAGGAGCGGGAAAGACTACTATTACGAACCTTATCAACCGCTTCTATGATATTCAGGACGGCAAGATCAAATATGACGGAATCAGCATAAATGAGATCGACAAGGATTCTCTCAGAAGATCGCTTGGAGTTGTTCTTCAGGAGGCTAACCTCTTTACCGGTACTGTACGCGATAACATCCGTTACGCTAAACCGGACGCAACAGACGAAGAAGTTGTTGCAGCGGCTAAGCTTGCCAATGCGGACTCCTTTATAAGAAAATTGCCGGAGGGTTATGACACTGTTCTTTCGGGAAACGGCGATTCGTTGAGCCAGGGACAGAGACAGCTTCTTACGATCGCGCGTGTCGCGGTTGTAGATCCTCCTGTAATTATCCTTGACGAAGCTACAAGCTCGATTGATACACGTACGGAGCGAATCGTACAGGAAGGTATGGACAGGCTGATGCATGGCAGAACATGCTTTGTAATAGCCCACAGACTTTCAACTATCAAGAACGCGGACTGCATCATGGTAATGGAAGCGGGACGCATTATCGAGAGAGGCACGCATGATCAGCTTCTCGCTGAGAAAGGCAGATATTATCAGCTCTATACAGGAAAGAAAGCCGAGAAAGTGATAGAACCGGCGGAGCGGAGCTGAGAAAAAATATGAGTTAAAAAAACGCAGCAGGCGCACATAAAGTGTCAGCTGCGTTTTTTTGGATAATTATTCAAGAATCGTTCCACTTTTGTAGCATTCATATATATACTCGCGGGA
>CASEDW010000071.1 GCA_949286775.1 uncultured Eubacteriales bacterium
TATCGGATGCGGAAATATTTCACTTGTATATATTCCGAATCTTGTAAATAAATATAAAACTGTAGAAGTTAAAGCCGTTGCTGACATAATTCCTGAGGCAGCTCAAAAAAGCGCTAAGGATAATAATATTCCTTATGTTTATACAGTTGACGAAATGCTTGCAGACCCTGAGATCGAACTTATAGTAAATCTTACGATCCCGGCAGCTCACTATGAAACAAATAAAAAAGCGCTTGAAGCGGGAAAACATGTATATTGTGAAAAACCTCTTGCGCTCGATCTTGACGAAGCAAAGGATCTTGTCAGCATAGCTAAGAGCAAAGGTCTGATGGTTGCATCAGCTCCTGATACAATTCTTGGCGGCGGTCTTATGACATGCAGAAAGCTCATCGAAGACGGCGCCATCGGAAGAGTTACAGGATTTACGGCAAATCTCTGCCAGCACGGAAACGAACTCTGGCATCCAAATCCGGGATTCTTCTATAAAGTAGGCGGCGGCCCTATGTTTGATATGGGACCTTACTATGTTGCGGCGCTTATCGCTCTTCTCGGACCGATCAAAGAGATTTACTGCAAATGTTCATGTCCGACGCCGGTACGTGATATCAAAGGCGAAATGATGAATGTTGAGGTTCCGACATCTTATAATGCCGTATTCGAATTTGAAAACGGAGCAGTCGGAAATGTTATGACATCATTTGATATCTGGCAGTCGAAACTTCCTGATCTTGAATTTTACGGCGACGATGGAGCAATGTACGGACCTAATCCAAATTTCTTCTGTGGTCCGGTAACAGTGTTTGACGGAAAAGGCCTTGAAAAACAGGTTAAAGGAATCGACGGATTCTTTGAGAAACTTATGGCAATGGTTGGCCCGAATAAAGATCAGTATCTTAAGGAAGTGGATCCTATGTATCCTGTACCGGAAGATCCTCATACAAATTTAAGAGGTCTCGGTGTTGCTGATATGTGTTCGGCAATCATTAACAACAGAAAACCACGTTTGACAGCTGATTTTGCATGTCATGTTGTTGAAGCTCTTACGGCTTGTCAGAAGAGCTCAGACTCAGGAAAACCATATGTAATGACTACAACATGTGAAAAACCTGAAATGATGCCTTTAGGCCTTGACCTTTGGGAAGTAGAATAAATCGGAGGAAATATAACCATGAAAATGAGCAATATCCCTGAAGTAAAACTTGGAATCATAGCGGTTTCAAGAGACTGTTTTCCAATCAGTCTGTCGACTCAGAGAAAAAACAGAATAGTTGAAGCTTGCAAATGCGATATTTACAACTGTGATATCACTGTTGAAAACGAAACTGATATGGAAAAGGCAGTCGCACAGGTTAAAGAAGCTGGGTGCAACGCGCTTGTGGTATTCCTCGGAAATTTCGGACCTGAAACTCCGGAGACGCTTATTGCTAAGTACTTTGACGGACCGTGCATGTTTGTTGCGGCAGCTGAAGGCGACGGCGATCTTATTGACGGAAGGGGAGATGCGTACTGCGGTATGCTGAACTGCTCATATAATCTTGGAATGAGACATTTGAAAGGTTATATCCCTGAATATCCTGTCGGAACGGCTGAAGAGATAGCAGATATGATACATGATTTTATTCCTGTTGCGAGAGCCGTTATCGGAGTTTCAAATCTAAAGATAATTACATTCGGACCGCGTCCTCAGGACTTCTTCGCATGCAACGCACCGATAAAAGGACTTTATGAACTCGGAGTGGAAGTAGAAGAAAATTCTGAACTGGATCTTTATATATCTTATAAAGAACACGCAAACGACCCTCGAATCCCTGAAGTATGCGCCGATATGGAAAAAGAGATGGGCGAAGGAAGATACTATCCTGAATTATCGGAAAGAATGGCGCAGTTTGAGCTTACCCTTCTCGACTGGGCAGAAGCTCATAAGGGATCAAAGAAATATGTAGCTTTCGCTGATAAATGCTGGCCTGCGTTTCCTGAAACATTCGGGTTTGAGCCATGCTATGTAAACTCAAGACTGGCTTCAAGAGGAATCCCGGTGGCCTGTGAAGTTGATATCTATGGCGCTCTCAGCGAGTATATCGGAATCTGCATTACGCAGGATGCCGTTACACTTCTTGATATAAACAACTCGGTTCCGAAATATATGTATGATGAAAATATCAAGGGAATATATCCATATGATATTAAAGATACATTTATGGGATTCCATTGCGGAAACACTCCCGAATGCAAGATGTGTTCAGACAGAGCAATAAAATATCAGCTCATCCAGCACAGACTTTTGGAGCCGGAAGGAAGCGAACCTGATTTCACAAGAGGAACGCTGGAGGGGGATATCGCAGCTTCTCCGATTACATTCTACAGGCTGCAGTGCGATTCCGACGGAGAGCTTCGCTCATATATCGCTGAAGGCGAAATCCTTGACGTACCGGCAAGATCGTTTGGAGGAATAGGCGTATTCGCAATTCCTGAGATGGGACGTTTTTACCGTCACGTGCTGATTCAGAAGAGATATCCTCATCACGGAGCGGTAGCTTTTGATCATGTCGGAAAATATATGTTTGAAGTGTTTAAATTCCTCGGAATAAAAGATATAGCATATAATCAGCCGAAGAGTCTTCCGTATTCGACGGAGAATCCATTTAATTAATAAAATGCATACCCCCTCCTAAAAAGGAGGGGGTAATTAAATTACAATAGGAGATGTTATGTATTATATAGGTATTGATCTTGGAACTTCATCGGTAAAATCGCTGTTGATGGA
>CASEDW010000072.1 GCA_949286775.1 uncultured Eubacteriales bacterium
AGGTATTCTTACTTCAGGAAGATCAGCTTTGTTAGGTCTTGGTCTTCCGCTTCTGTCTACTTCGCCTATTATCTGCGGCTGTACCCAAAGAGCAACGGCGTTATTGTTTTCATCCGCTTCGATATGCGAAGGCGCTGCAAGAGTCATGATCTCCGCTCCTTCCGCCATAGCTCCCTCAACTTCCTCAGGAAGCGCTGTCATATCCTCAATGCGGCGGCGGTATACGCATGTCACTTTTTTAGCTCCAAGGCGAACCGAAGTACGAGTAACGTCCATCGCAACGTTTCCTCCGCCGATAACGACAACATTTTTATCTTTGAAATCAGGCATGATGTCATCGCCGATGGCTTTGAGCATTTCAACGGCAGACATAACGTTTTTGCTGTCCTCGCCTTCAATGCCTGTCTTTTTGTCCTGATGCGCTCCGATGGCGATATAAAGAGCGTCATTTTCTTTTTGAAGCTGTTCAAAAGTCACATCTTTTCCTACAGTAACCCCGGTCTTAGCTTCGATGCCTGTTGAAAGAATAGATTCAATCTCGGCATTGAGAAGATGTCTCGGAAGTCTGTATGCCGGAATACCGTAACGGAGCATTCCTCCAAGCTGTTTCTTCTCTTCATATACAGTTACAGAATGTCCCATAAGCGCAAGATAATATGCCGCGCTTAATCCTGAAGGACCTCCGCCTATTACGGCTACTTTCTTTCCTGTAGAAGGAGCGCAAGGCGGCTGATCAACAAAGCCTGAATGCTCAACCGCATATCTCTTGATGCCCCTGATATTAAGAGGACTGTCAACCATGCTTCTTCGGCATCTGGCTTCGCACGGATGTTCGCATACAAACGCGCAGGCCGTCGGGAACGGATTGTCTTTTCTGATAAGGCGAACCGCGTCGTCGCAGCGTCCGGCTCCTACAAGAGCCATATATCCCGGTATATCAACACCCGCAGGGCAGAGCGCAACACATGGAACAGGAAGCTGTACATTTGCAAGGCAGCGCTTGTGATCGATATGCTCGAGGAAGTCCTCTCTGAATCCCGCAAGTCCGTCTAAAACAAATCTTGCGGCGTCTCTTCCGATAGCACAGTCGGCTGTATTTACTACAGCGCGGGCTGTTTTTTCTATCGTCTCAAGATTTTCATGAGTTCCCGCTCCGTCCAGTATCTTTTCTATAAGTTTTGCCATCTGTCCAAGACCTATACGGCATGGAACACACTTTCCGCATGTCTGCGCGTGGCTGAGTCTCAGGAAGTTAAGCAGCATGTCCACAGGACAAAGTCCCGGAGGGCTTGCCGCGATTCTGCGTTCAACATCTTTATACAGATTTTCAATAACAGCCTGAGCTTCGCTTTGGGTTTTGATTCTTAATCTGCTCAAAATACTTCTCTCCTATGCTTCATATTTTTATTAAATATTTTTCAATCGTAAACGATATCGGGAATAAGTCATATTTTATTCTCAATACCAAAATAATTATGTATTATAAGATAAGATTTTGCCAATTTATATATCACAGTTGACTTATTTTTTTCGCTGTAATTGTGCGTTTTGCACATCGTAAAGTCTTTAAAAGCCAATTTTTTCACGAAAATACAGCTTTCCAAGAAAAAATATAGCTGCCATAAATGACAGCTATAATCAGTTTTGTTATTATTCAAAAATCGGTTTAAGCGCGGAAGCAAGTTTTTCTTTCTGAGCTTTTGCTTCCTCAAGATCTTTTCCTTTTGTTGTGTAATATGCCTTGATCTTAGGTTCCGTTCCTGACGGACGGATGATGACATTAGCTCCATCCGCAAGCGTATATGAAAGAACGTTAGCAGACGGAAGTCCCGTTGAAGCCGTATCTTTATAATCGACAGCTTTTACTACTTCTATGCCGCCGATCTCCTTAAGAGGATTTTCGCGAAGCTCCGACATGATACCTGCCATCTTGTCCATTCCGGTAAGTCCCGGGAACTCAACACTGTCTGTCTTGTTATAATATCGTCCGTACTGAGCGTAAATTTCTTCAAGACGCTGTTTTATCGAGCTTCCGATACTTCTGTAATACGAAGCCATCTCGCATATAAGCATTGAAGCGATAACCGCATCCTTATCTCTTACGTAAGTGCCGGCGAGATATCCGTAGCTTTCTTCAAATCCGAATATAAATCTGTCCTCTTCTTTGTTATTTTCAAGCTGCAATATCTGATCGCCAATCCACTTGAATCCTGTGAGAACGTTTCTCATCTCTACTCCATAATGGTCTGCAATAGCGTCCGCAAGAGGAGTTGAAACAAGGGATTTAACCGCGATAGGATTTTTTGGCATCGTTCCCTTTTCGATTCGTCCCGCACAGATATAATCAAGAAGAAGAGCTCCCATCTCATTGCCTGTAACAAGCTCATAAGAACCGTCCGGACATTTCATTGCGATGCCAACGCGATCCGCATCCGGGTCAGTAGCAAGCATAAGATCCGCTCCTTCTTTTTCAGCCAGTTCAAGACCCGACTTAAGAGCTTCAAAGATTTCAGGATTAGGATAGCTGCATGTAGTAAAATATCCGTTTGGATACTCCTGCTCGTGAACTATCGTTATATCTGATATTCCGATGTCGTTTAAAACGTGGGTTACAGGTACAAGTCCAGATCCATTGAGCGGACTGTATACAAGCTTAAGTCCGGCATCTTTGCACAGTCCCGGACGAACCTGGCGATCTTCGATAGCTTTATAAAACGCTTCCTTGCAGTCGTCAGAACAGAATCTTATCAGTCCTTTTTCAACGCCGGACGCGAAAGACATGTATTTCGCGCCTGTAAGTATATCCGTCTTTTGAATCTCATCGTATACAACGGCCGCCGCGTCGTCGGTCATCTGGCAACCGTCAGGACCATAAGCTTTGTAACCATTGTATTTTGCCGGATTGTGAGACGCCGTTATCATTACTCCGGCGTTGCAATTGTAATATCTCGTCGCGAAAGAAAGCGCCGGCACCGGCATGAGAGCGTCATATATACGTACATTGATACCGTTTGCCGCAAGCACGCCTGCCGTCTCTTTGGCGAATACATCGCTCTTGATACGGCTGTCATAGCTCACTGCCACAGTCTGAGTACCGCCCTGTGTCTTTACCCAATTCGCAAGACCCTGCGTAGCCTGGCGTACAACATATATGTTCATACGGTTCGTTCCCGCTCCGAGAACTCCTCTGAGTCCCGCCGTTCCAAATTTAAGGGCTACGGCAAATCTGTCTTTGATCTCCTCGTCGTTGCCGTCTATCCTGGAAAGTTCCGGTTTAAGATCAGCGTCCTCAAGATCAGTCTGAAGCCAGCGTTTGTATTCTTCAATGTACATATGATATCATTCCTTTCGTTATTTTTTCATCATAAATCCGGGTCAAAAGATTTTTGACCTTAGTATCATATTATGAGTTTTAGCGGTTCTCATAGACACAAAATCGTATGCAAGCATCCGATTTGTGTCCATTTGTCCCTTGACTCATATTATACAATTATTACATATTTTGTCAATATTTTGAGGTAAATATACTAAAAATGCACAATACTTTTTTGAAGTACTGTGCATCTGAATAATTATAATAAGTTAGTGTCATAAACCAGCGACTTATAACACCATTGTTGTAAGAGTTACCGTAAAAACGGATAATATCGTGGTCAAAAACGTGGCAGCCGAAAAGGTTTCCGTTTCAAGTCCGTACTGATTTGCCAGCATCAACGGCATATTTCCCACCGGCATAGCCATAAGTATCGCGAAAGCGTCCACCATTACCGATGATCCGAGAATATTCTTTAAAACGAGCGCGAAAGCGATCGGAACAAGAAGATATCGAATTGCCCATATCAGATAGAGTTTTTTGTCCCCGATCAGACTTTTCAGCGGTATTTTAGCGATCGAAATTCCGAGAACGATCATAGCCATAAATGTGGTCGCTTTTCCGGCACTTGATATCGTCGCTTCTATAAACTCCGGAAATCTCAGCCTGAACCAGAATACAAGTATCGCTATGACTCCTGAAACCGTTCCGACATTAATCAGGGATTTCCAGGTGAATTTATACTCAACATTCTTTCTGCCGGAAAGCATTGTGGAATATCCGTGAGTATAAAACAAAATGTTATAGATGATCAGCGAAACGGTCACAAATACGAGCGAATGTTCTCCGAGTACAGCGCTTGTAACCGGGATTCCGATAAATCCGACATTCGCATATATCTGAAGCATGGCATATGTTCTTCTTTTTTCATTGTCCTTTGTCAAAAGCGCCGAAAAAAGGTGTCCGAAAGCTATCAGAAACGCATACATGGCTGCTCCTATTATCAGCCCCATGATTATATCCCAGTGTGTTATTTCAACTTCTTCGCTAAACGCGCTGCTGATGCATACGGCCGGGTTTGTTATCGTAAGCACGAGAAAAGACATGGTCTTGGAACCTTCGTCCGTGATAAAGCCTTTCTTAAACAACGCGTATCCTATCGCGATCAAAATGATTATTACCAGCATTTGCTGCAATACTACCGATGTGCTCATTTTATACCGCTCCCGTCGTATCAGTTAATTTCTTTACGATATCAACTATATCAAGGGGGCTTTGCGCCAGCGCGTCAGCCCCGTCAAGTTCGCCTTTAGCCGCGAATCCGTACGCGCATCCGATAAACGGGATATTTACTGCTTTCGCGCATTCAAAATCGCTGTAGCGATCTCCTATCATTATAGCTTTTCCGCCTTCATAGTCCTCTATAACATGCTTTATTATCTCTGTTTTCGGCAGATAATTATAACTTTCGCAGTCATAAAACTTATCGAACCATTTTTCCATCTTGAAATGGCCCCAATAGTAGTCAGCCATATCCTTCTGACAGTTGCTGAGCATCACCATGTGATACCCGTCTTTTTTCAACTCATCAAGCATCGGATAACATTCGTCAAACCATTTAGCTGTTCCGTTTTCCATGATCTTTCTCATTTCTTTTCCGACAACAACTGTAACTTTACCGGCGATTTCTTCCGTCATGTCCTCAACAAGGGTTGTCCAAATGTCATTGGCGTTCATTCCAAGGCATTTGGCTATTTTTTCATCAGAAAAAAACGGCACATCCTTATAGCCGTTTTCATGCAACCATTCAACGCCGGCTCTCATTGCCGGTCCGAATATCCTGACCGAATCATGAAGCGTTCCGTCGTGATCAAACACAAGCAGCGGTTTATCAAGTTTCATTATTACCTTCCTCCCCTAAATAAAACATTTGAAAAATTATGAATTGACTATTATTATGATAACAAGGCCAAAAGTTCAGACTTTTCATGCTTGCATGAAAGCGACTGACTTTGACACCTGCAAAACACCGAAAAGCAGCCATTTTTAAAGTAAACAAGCGAGTACAAATGACTTCAGATTCTAACAAAAAAAGAAATACTTCAAATTCAAAAAACGCTAATACTAAAAAAACGTCAACAGGAAAAACAACCGCAAAAAAAACGTCAGCCAAAAAATCAGGCGTTAAAAGATCATATTCGAAAAAATCAGGTTCAAAAAGAAAAAAAAGCAAAAAGATTTCAAACAAAACTCTTCTTGCTCTGATCATAACAGTTATCGCCATCACCGTAATTATTTGCGCCGTTATATATTCTTCAAACTCCTTTGACAAGCTCACGACGGTAAAACTTTCGGACGAACTTACAATTACGGAGGATTTCCTTACACCCAACGAATATTCAAGACCCCAAACGCCTGTAGAAGCTATAAACGGAATTGTCGTTCACTATACGGCAAATCCAGGTTCCACAGCGATTCAAAACAGAAATTATTTCGAAGGGCTAAAAGACGGAACAGGAACATACGCCAGCAGCCACTTTATAATAGGGCTTGACGGCGAGATAATCCAGTGTATGCCTCTTACGGAAGTTGCGTATGCGTCCAATGAAAGAAACGCCGATACCATTTCCATAGAG
>CASEDW010000073.1 GCA_949286775.1 uncultured Eubacteriales bacterium
ATTTGGGGTCTTAGCTCAGCTGGGAGAGCATCTGCCTTACAAGCAGAGGGTCACAGGTTCGAGCCCTGTAGGCCCCATATTAAAAGCTTCATCGATTGACGATGAAGCTTTTTTTTACTATAATCATACCAAATGCGAAATTAAAGGAGCACAAAATGAAGAATAACAACAGAGCTATTATCATGCTCATAGCGGCAGCTTATTTGGGATATTTAGGCGTTAAACTTATTAAAGACAGTCTGATGCCTGATCCGGGGACGGAACCTACGGAAAATCCGGTATTATTTACTATTATAGGTATAGCGTTCATCGCTGTAACGGCATTTCTTATCGTAAGAACCATAAAGGATATGGCCGACGCGAAGAAATCCGAAGAAGAGCAAAGTGAAACGAAGGAGCAGGAAGAAGCGCAGAATGTTTCGGAAGCGGAGTCTGACAAACCTGTTGAAAACATGGAAGAAACTGATTCTGAAAAGAGCGATGACAAAAGCGCGCAGGATGATATAAATACAGCACCGGAGTCTATCGCCGACAGGATAAAAAGACTTTCCTCCGACGATGAAACAGAGGAATCGTAAATATAATTAAGATTGAAAAGGCGTTGCAGTAACGATTTTAAATCGCCGCTGCAGCGCCTTTTTGCGCGATACACCCAGCAAGCAGCTGCTGTGCTTGCACGAGCGGATATTTGCTGGGTAACGGTCATCGAGTGGCAATGCCACGAGATGAGCGAGGTATCACGCCGATCGGATAGGGAAGAATACTTCCTCTATCCGATCGGCAGGACGAAAGACGGACAGCAAATTGCGATTACAGCAAAATATACATAAACAGTTGTGAAATTAATAACAATTCTGTCAAAATAACATTAAATATAAAATTTTCATCCAAAATCTTGAAATAACCCACCAAATCTAAAACAAATAGGATTTGAATAGTTGTGCATTTATTATACTATTTCTTTACGAAGTGAGAATGAAACGAATTAAAGTGCAGGACAGTAAAGATGCACATTTGCAGAAGGCAAAGGAGGGATGAAAGATGAAAATTGCGATCGGATGTGATCCTAACGCCAAACAGGCTAAAGAAGATATGATTAAGTTCATAAACAGCAAGGGATACGGAGAAGTTACGGATTTCGGAAGTGACGATGTTATTTATGCCAATGTGGCGATCAAAGTGGCCGAGGCGGTTGCTTCAGGAGAGTATGACAGAGGAATATTGCTGTGTGGCACAGGAATCGGCGTTTCGATTGCCGCGGCTAAAGTTAAAGGCGCTTACCCCGCATTGCTTTCTGATATCTATTCGGCGAAAAGAGCACGCTTAAGCAACAATGCTAACATTGCCTGCATGGGTGCTTTTACAATAGGCAGCAAACTGAGAGAAGAACTTGCCGACGCGTTCCTGACAAATGAGTTTGTAGAGGGATGTTCTTCGCAGCCAAAGGTAGACGCATATGTGAATTATGATATGAGTCGCTGAAAAGAGAGGTGCAAAAACTGTGAGTTTAATTGAACTTAAAGATATTCGTAAAAGCTTTTATGGCGTAGAAGTTTTGCACGGCGTAAATTTTGTTTTGCAGCCGGGCACGGTGCATGCGCTGATGGGAGAAAACGGCGCCGGCAAATCTACGCTGATGAAGGTTATAGCGGGTGTTCACGCGGCTGATTCAGGCAAGGTTCTGATGGAAGGAAAAGAAGTTGAAATCACATCGCCTGCAAAAGCCAGAGAGATGGGAATCGCGATGATCCATCAGGAGCTTTCGGCGGAACAGGAGATGTCGGTTGCTGAAAACATTTTTTTAGGCCGCGAGCCCGGAAAATTCGGATTTATAGATTACCGCAAGATGTATAAGGATACCAATGATCTTTTGAATGAACTTGGCATACATCTTGACGCGAAAGCCAAGATGAAACAGCTCAGAGTGGCTGATCAGCAGATGGTTGAAATAGCAAAGGCCATTTCGCAGAACGCTAAGGTCGTTATCATGGACGAGCCCACGTCGTCGATAACAGACCGCGAGGTTGAAAGGCTTTTCGAGATAATAAGAAGACTGAAAAAGGCCGGCGTTGGAATCATTTATATTTCACATAAAATGGATGAGATATTTCAGATTTGTGATGAAATGACAGTTCTTCGCGACGGCAATTACATTAATACATTTAAGGCGGATGAAATTGATGAAAACGGCCTGATTCGAAACATGGTAGGCCGTGATCTGGATACGCAGTTCCCTAAAGAACACAGCAAAATAGGCGAAACGATTCTCAGTGTAGAGCATTTAACAAGAGCGAACGAATATGAGGATATCAGCTTTGAGCTTCACAGAGGCGAAATACTCGGATTTGTAGGACTTGTGGGCGCCGGACGTACAGAGCTTATGAAATCGATATTCGGAATGACTAAACCCGATTCGGGACGGATTGTTCTGGACGGAAAAGAAGTGCACTTTAAAGCGCCGAAACAAGCTATAAAGAATGGAATCGCTTATGTTACGGAAGACAGAAAAGGCGAAGGTCTTGTTCTTCCGATGAGCGTTGAAAACAATATAACGCTGGTGGCGCTGGCTGATCTTGGCAAAGGCGGTTTTACGCAGAAGAGCAAAGAGACGGAAGTTTCGGCGGAACAGATTAAATCATTGGGAATCAAGGTAGCAAGACCATCGATTGCAGTTAAATCTCTTTCCGGCGGAAATCAGCAGAAAGTTGTCCTTGCAAAATGGATGATATCTAATCCGCACATATTGATTTTTGACGAACCGACAAGAGGTATCGATGTAGGCGCGAAGGCAGAGATTTACAAAATCATGAGTGATTATGTAAGCAAGGGAAACGCGATAATAATGGTTTCTTCCGAAATGCCGGAGGCCATGGGCATGTCAGACAGAATAATTGTTCTGAGCAATCACAAATTCAGCGGGGAATTAGACCGCAGCGAATTCAGTGAAGAAGCTATTGCGCAGATGCAATTTAAGTACATGCAAAATAAACAAGGTGAGGAGTGAAGATCATGAGCGGAGCAAATAAACAAAAAGCAGCTGTCAGACAGCGGAAAATGACAAAAAAACAGTTTATCGCGACATATGGATCGCTGATAGGTCTGATTGCTTTGATAATCATCATAACAGTAATACGCCCGCGATTTTTAGGCGGAGCAAATATTAGAAACGTACTGAGAAACGCGTCAATTAACGGACTTCTGGCCGTAGGTATGACGTTCGTAGTTCTTACCGGAGGAATCGACCTTTCCGTCGGCGCTATCATGGGATGCGCGGGAATGTATTCGGCGTATTTCGCCCAGGCCGTTTTAGGATATCCGGTTATAGTCGCGGTGCTGATAGGCCTTGCGGTAGGTCTTGCGTTCGGACTTTTCAACGGTTTCTGTATCGCTTATCTCAGGGTACCTGCTTTCGTAGGAACGCTGGGCGCCATGAGTGTTGCGGACGGACTAAAATTCCTTCTGACTGACGCCAAGCCGATACCGAATCTTAACGAGGAATTTGAGTTTATAGGAGGCGGAAGTATAGGACCGATACCCGTCCCGTGTATCATAATGGTCATAGTACTGATAATATGCTTTGTACTGCTTTACAAAACGAGGTACGGCAGATATGTATTCGCGGTAGGCGGCAACCAGAACGCGGCTCACGTATCAGGAATTAATACGAAGAAGATTATCTTCTCTGTATACATCCTGGCGGGCGTGCTTTCAGCTTTAGCAGGAATCATAATGACAGCTCGAGTAACATCAGGCGTTACCTCGACAGGAGACGGATATGAGACTGACGCCATCGCGATGGTTGTTATCGGCGGAACAAGTCTTGCGGGCGGCAAGGGCCGTCTATGGGGCACTATAGTCGGTATCATGATCATGCAGGTATTGTCCACAGGTCTTGATATGCTTGGTGTTAATACATATTATCAGATGCTTGTTAAAGGCTTCGTTGTTATCGGCGCGGTTATGCTTGACAGCCTTAGTTCTGATTGATATGCAGAATAATTACGGTAAATGTTCATTAATTCCCATATGGGAGATTGATAAATAAGAATAAAAAGGAGGCAGGAATGATGAAAAAGAAATCTATGATGAAGGTGTTCGCGGTTTTAATGACGGCGGCTATGGCTTTTGGACTTACTGCATGCGGTTCTGATGGCGGAAATGAAGGATCAGAGCCTTCAAGCGAAGCGTCTACAACTGAACAGTCTACAGCTCAGGATTCGACAGCTGAGGATTCAACAGCTGAAGAGTCAGGCGGCGGCACTGCAGGAGCGGAAGGTCTTAAGATCGGAGCTACTTATTATACTCTTCAGACAGAGTTCTGTATGAGAATGGATAATGAAGCGAAGAAATGGGCTAAGGAAAACGGCGTTGAATACACATCTTATGACGGAAACAACGACGCTTCAAAGCAGCTTGAGCAGGTAGAAACAATGATCGCCGACGGCGTTGACGCGATAATTCTTAACCCGCAGGATGCTGACGCATGTTCAGCTTGTGTAGACGCGGCAGTTGAAGCAGGAATTCCTATCGTAGGCGTTAACACAATGGTTAACAATGATCAGCTTACAGCTTATGTAGGATCAGAAGACGTAAGCGCAGGCGAAGAAATCATGCAGTACATGATCGACTACATGGACAGCGACGCGTTTAATATTGTAGTTATCGAAGGACCTATGGGTCAGTCAGCTCAGCTTCAGAGATACGAAGGAATTACAAATGTTCTCGCTGATTATCCTGACATTGAGATCCTCGCTATCGATACAGCTAACTGGTCACGTTCAGAAGCTATGACACTTATGGAGACATGGCTTACAACTTATGGCGAAGAGATTGACGCTGTTGTATCTGAAAACGACGAGATGGCTCTTGGCGCAAGAGAAGCTATCAAAGCTCAGGGTCTTGATATCCCATGCATCGGTATCGATGGTATCACAGATGCTGTAGCAGCAGTAGAGAGCGGTGATATGATTGCCAGCGACTTCCAGAATGCTGAAGGACAGATCAGAGGAGCTCTTGATACAGCTGTTAAATGTGTAAATGGTGAAGATTACGAGAAAGAAGTATGGATTCCGTTCGAAATGATCACACCGGACAACTACGCTGATTACCAAGGAAGATATTGATGAGTCAAGGGACTAATGGACATAAATCGGATGTTCACATACGAAAGAAAACAAAAAGTTTGCATAATTAAGTAAGCGCGAAAAGGCAGATGAATGATTCTATCGTTTCGTCTGCCTTTAAAAATGAAAAACTCCGCACAGCGGATCGATAAGGAGGTTGAGCATTATGTTACCTTATGAAGGAGTAGATCTTGATTTTTCTCTTGAAGGAAAGACAGCTGTCATTACAGGAGGAGCAGCCGGAATAGGTTATGCTACGGCACAGTTTTTCCATGCCAAAGGCGTAAATATAGTTTTGGCTGATCTGAATCCTGAACTTGACAAAATCGCTGCCGAGCTTGGTGAAAATACGATTGGCGTTGTAGGAAACGTATGCGATAAGGATTATCCGCAAAAAGTCATAGATGAAGCAGTAAAGGCGTTCGGACAGATAGATATTCTCGTAAACTGCGCGGGCATAGTAGCTCTTGACAATGCGGAGACTATAAGCGCTGAATATTGGAACCGCACAATTGACATCAATCTTTCGGCATGCTTTTTCATGGCTCAGGCAATAGGAAAATACATGATCGACAATAAAGTAAACGGAAGCATCGTAAATATGGCGTCTCAGGCCGGCGTAATAGCTCTTGATAAACACGTAGCTTACTGCGCGGCAAAAGGCGGAATCATAGCTATGACAAAAGTTATGGCTAAAGAGTGGGGCAAATACGGTATCAGAGTTAATTCGGTTGCTCCGACAGTTGTTCTTACGGCGCTTGGACATAAGGCGTGGGACGGCCCTGTAGGAGATGAGTTTAAGAAGACGATTCCGGCTGAAAGATTTGCTGAGCCGGAAGAAATAGCTTCTGTTATCGCGTTCCTCTGCAGCAAAGGCGCCGGAATGATCACAGGTCATAATCTGCTCGTTGACGGCGGATTTACGATTCAGTAAGGAGGAAGTTATGCAGCGAATATTAAATAATCCGGACAACATAGTTGACGAAATGCTTGAAGGATTTCTCAAAGCTCATTCTGATATTGTAGAAGCGACAGATAATCCGCGCGCTGTAAAGGCAAAAAATATTCCTGAAGGAAAAGTAGCCGTTATAACCGGCGGAGGCTCAGGCCATAAGCCCGCTTTTATAGGATATGTGGGCAAAAATCTGTGCGATGCCGCTGCTGTCGGCGAAATATGTTCATCGCCTACTGCCGTTGCGTTTTTAGACGCGGCAAAAGCGGTAGATCAGGGCAAAGGCGTAGCGTGTCTGTACGGAAATTATTCAGGCGACAATATGAACGTTAAAATGGCCGTTAAAATGGCTAAAAAAGCGGGAATAACCATGAAAACTGTAGTCGCTAACGATGACGTAGCTTCAGCGCCGAAGGATCAGAGAGAAAAACGCCGCGGAGTTGCGGGCGAAGTGCTTATGTGGAAAGTAGGCGGAGCGAAAGCGGCAAAAGGCGCCGATCTTGACGAGGTTATTGCGGCAGCACAGAAAGCTATAGATAATACACGTTCGGTAGGCATCGGTTTAACTCCATGTACGCTTCCTGCTGTAGGACATCCTAATTTCGAGATCAAAGAGGGAACGATGGAAGTCGGAATCGGACATCACGGCGAGCCGGGCATCGAAGTTGTTCCTATCGAGACGGCTGACAAGATGGCAAAAAGGATGACAGATATCGTGCTGCCTGATTATCCGTTCGTAGAGGGCGACGAAGTCGTTGTTCTTGTATCAGGCCTTGGCGCGACTCCTGTTATGGAACTCTATGTATTGTACAATGAGATCGACAAGATCCTTAAAGAAAAAGGAATCATTACTCACCGCGCGTATGTAGGAAATTATTTCACATCTCTGGACATGATGGGCGCGACTCTTACAATAATGAAGCTTGACGACGAGCTCAAAGAGCTGATTGATATGCCGGCATACAGCATGGGTCTTAAACAGGAATAAAAACAGGATTTAAACAGTGTAGAGGAGACAAAGTTATGAATGCTTTTAATAACAAGGACGGAAAATCCATTTTAATGAAAATGGTAAAGGGAATCCAGGACAATAAAGCATATCTCGGAGAAGTTGACGGTCTGATAGGCGACGGCGATCACGGCATGAACATGAACAAGGGATTCACTGTTTTTGAGACGCGTTTTTCAGACAAAGACATAAGCTTTACCGAAGGCCTGGAGGAACTGGGCATGATTTTGCTCAATGAGATCGGCGGATCCATGGGACCTATCTACGGAACTATCTTAATGGAAATGGCAGAAGCAGGCGAAGATCTCGATGAAATTACCGTGAGCGATCTTGCTTAAATGCTGGAAGCAGGACTCGAAGGCCTCTATGGAATCGTAGATGCCAGAGTCGGAGATAAAACGCTTGTGGATACTTTATCGCCGTCGGTTGATGCGTTAAAAGCGTCAGCACAGGCAGGTGAAAGCTTTGAAGAGGCTCTGCCGAAGATGAAGGAAGCTGCTGAAAAGGGAAGAGATTCCACAAAAGACATGGTGGCTAAGTTCGGACGTTCCAGCAGGCTTGGAGAACGCTCGCGCGGCGTACTGGACGCAGGAGCTACATCGTGCTGTATTATTCTTACATCTATGGCGGACGGAATACTGGAACTTTGTTAAAAGCATGCTCTTAAAAAGGTGAGGGCAGGTTGGTTTTGAGAGTGGCTGTCGCATTTAGCGGCGGCTGCTCTTTTGTGCTGATATGACTGTTTTGACAAAGTTGGCATGCAATTTGCAGTACATTGCTTATTATTTTTTCGTTTGATACAATGATACAAAGGAACTAATGGACACAAATCCGTGGCATAATTGGGATGTGTAAAGGAGAAAAAATGTCAGAAAAAAAGAGAAGCGTTTTGATAGTGGACGATGAATATCATATTGCCAGACTGATTTTCAGGCTTATAAACTGGGAAGAAATGAATCTTGAATGTATGGACGTCCTCTATAACGGTGAAGCCGCCCTGCAGACGGTGCTTGAGAAAAAACCTGATATTGTCATCACGGACGTCAAAATGCCGAAAGTAAACGGATTGGATCTTATAAAGGTTTCACGAGACAACGGAATTGACGCGAGTTTTATTATCGTCAGCGGATACAAGGAATTTGAATACGCGCGCAGAGCTCTGGCCTATGACGTAGAGGACTATATATTAAAACCCATCAATGCCAAAGAGCTGAATGACGCTTTGAGAAGGATATGCTCAAAGATGGATTCCCATGACCGTGAAACGACAATAAAAGAGAAGCTTCATGAAGAAGTGGTAAAAAGCAAAAATATAATAAAGAGAGACTTCCTCAAAAATATAATCAGCCAGTCTGAGGAAAGAGGCATGTCAGAAGCAAGCGACATATCAGAAGAAGTGGCCGGCAGTTTGTCAGGCGATTTATATCGTGGAATAGATATTAAGCTGGACTGTCTGGATCGAAATAAAATGGATCCGAAACAGGATAAGCTGACTGTAGAGCGCGTTAAAGAGCTTGTGGAAACTATTCTTTCGGAAATCATGGACGAGGTCCTGATCTGCGAAAGGGATACGCTTCATATCTACTGTCTCTTCAATTACGATAAGGAAAAATCTAAATCCGTAAGAAATTATATAAGCGAGCTCCTTTTAAAGATAAAAGATTATCTTATGAGGTTTGACCGGTATGAAGTAACTATAGGTATCGGAAATGAAAAGACGGAGTTTGCCGATATACGTTTTTCAATACTGGAATCCTACAGAGCTGTCTGCAACAGAATGCATCTCGGAAGCGGAAGGCTGATATACTTCCATACCATTTCGGTCGAGGAAAATACTTTGCTTAAGGATAAAATGGAAGAAGCAAAAGAGATAATCAGGTCAAGCATCGAAAAGTGCTCCCGGGACGCGCTGACGAATTGTATAGACGAGCTCTTTAATGAGCAGAATTATCCGAACAATGTCGACGATACGGATTATTACACGGCTGCGGAACAGATAACAGATCTGTTTTTTGATGATTTAAAGCAGGAAAATCTGGAATCGCAGAAAAAGGCTTTAAAACTGCAGTGTCAGCATTGCAGGAGGCTTTTGCAACTGTCGCGCCTTTTAAAACAAAATCTTGGGGATTGCCTCGACATGATACTCATTGTAGCCGAGACAAAATCAACGAAACCTATCCGCCAGGCTAAGCAGTATGTGGAAGAGCATTACAGAGAAAAAATACTTCTCGATGATATAGCTGAAGTCGTGGGATTAAATCCAGTATATTTCAGCGCTCTCTTTAAGAAAGAGACTGATATGAACTTCAGCACATATTTGATAAATGTCAGGATGGAAAAAGCAAAAAAAATGCTTATGACCACTAACGACACTGTAGCGGCCATAGGCGACGCGGTAGGATATTCAGATCAGAAATATTTCAGTCAGCTTTTCAAAAAGGTAGTCGGAGTCAAGCCGGCGATATACAGGCGTCTTCATTCTTAAATACGTGAAAGACGG
>CASEDW010000074.1 GCA_949286775.1 uncultured Eubacteriales bacterium
AAAATGGCTGCATCCTCATGTTTTAGCGGTCCTCATAGCCACAAAATCGTATGCAAGCATCCGATTTGTGCCCATTTGTCCCTTGACCCATGCATGATATCATTTTTTTAAAGAGCGTGTCAACACTTTATCGCTTTAAAGCATCATTGTTCGGACTTTATTTCTTCAAATACCATGTCGGCGGCCTTTAAAGATTCCGGCACGATCGGATAGATGGGATATATGTGATTCATTCCTTCGCCAACTACAAGTTCAGTGTCGACGCCCGCGTCCGTCATTTTTTCATTCATGGCTACACAGTCCGGATGCAAAATCTCGTTTGTTCCCACGAAGATTATCGTCTTCGCCAGTCCTTCCACATCTCCAAACAGAGGACTTACCATATAATTTTTAGTATCGGTATCTCCTGCCCATGCTTTGCCAGCCTCTATGGTTCCCGGCACTTCCAGCATAGGATCTAAAGCTTCGTAGGGCGTATGATCCTCGGCGCTCATCGATACGTCCACCCAGGGCGAAAATACTATTATCTCATCTGGCTGCTCGCCGCCTGTCTTTAACAGATATTCGGCATACGCCAAAGAAAGTCCGCCGCCGGCGGAATCACCCATCACAGTCAGTTCTCTGTCTTCATTTCTAAGATCAGGATATATCTTATCGAGAAATTCGTAAGTTTCTTCATATGTATGATTTGGCGCCAGAGGATATAACGGAACCACTACATAGGCCTTTGTTTCAGAAGCCATCCTGTCTATAAAATCAAGATGATAATCTGTTATCTCGTTAAAATAAGCTCCTCCATGAAGATAGAGAACCGTATCGTTTGAATCCTCTTTATTTCCAAAAAGCAGAACTTCGTTTCCGCCTATATAAATCATATCGGCTTCGCTCTTGTATTTATCAGCGTCAAATGAAAAAGGTTTGTCCTCTTCATCCGCCCTTTCTTCGAGGGCGCGTTCAGTATTTTCTTCCGTCGCGAGTTCCCCGTTGTTAAATATCCTGATTCCAAACGCCGCGATCGACGCTATAGACGAACGGTGAAACGCCAGGCGCGAAAACACGTCAAAAGAAACAAATACTATCAAAAATATCAGCAGATGTTTGAGTATTTTCTTTTTCATGCTTATATTCTTTTTGTCTTCTTTCCTGCCGTCTTTTTTATTTTTCTTAAAATAAAAAAACATCTCTTCCCCCGTCACTTTGCTCTCAAAATAATTTAACTCATCATATGATACCAGTTTTTAAAGAAAAATACAGCATAGAATAGCTGTTTCTACACTGTATCGTCTGATTTAATCATTTATATATTTCTTTTATTTCGTCTGTATATTCGCCTTTTCTTTCATATATAATCAGCGGTTTTTCTATGGTTACTCCCGAATTCGCGTACTTGACCGCTTCTATCATGACCATCAAAGGCTCTTTGTCCACATAAGAATGCACAAATCTTATTTTTTTAACCTCAAGATTGTATTTCGCGAAAGTAACGATGATTTCCGCAAGCCTGAAGGGCCTGTGTATCATATACATGCGTCCTCTCGTCTTTAAAACCCCGGAAGCTTCTCTTGCGATATCCTCAAGATTACACAGCACTTCATGGCGCGCTATATATTTTGAATCCTCGCGGTTTCTTAAACCGTGCTGACTTATCATATATGGAGGATTGCTTACAACCACGTTAAAATATTCTCTTCCGAAAATTTCCGAGGCGTTTTTTATATCTCCTTCTACGATATCTATCCTGTCTTCAAGCTTGTTGTAGGATACGCTACATCTTGCGATCTCGACGCTTTTTTTCTGTATCTCAAGTCCGGTAAAGTGTTCTCCCTTTGTCAAAGCCGCCAAAAGAATCGGTATTATGCCTGTTCCTGTTCCCATGTCGAGAACTTTTTCCTTCGGTTTAACATTCGCGAAATGAGAAAGCAGCACTGCGTCTACGCCAAAACGGAAACCGTCGGTCGGCTGATAAATATAATATCCGTTTTGAAGGTCGTCCAGTGTTACTTCATTCTCATTTAAAATCATAAAAATATTCTCCGAGTTTTATTTTATCTTCCCTTTTCTCTTTTTTCGATATTCTCAAGGTCGTTAAGGGCTTTTTCCTCTTCCGCCGTCAGTTCGGAATTTCTATCATTATATTTATCTTTTTTCTGTTTCCTGTGCGATTTGAATTTCAATTCCTCAACCGGATAATCCCTTAATTCTTTTTCTTCTCCGTCGTCTATTATAACGCGGACAGTCTGTCTAAGTACGTTTATATCATCGACTTCTCCTATCAATCCGTCGATAGTCTCTACTTTTTCTCCCTTGTTCGGAAGTTTGCTGTTGAGATACTCATATGTCTCCTGTTCGTTTCTTAAGCAGCACATAAGTCTTCCGCAGTTTCCTGATATCTTCGTAGGATTGAGTGAAAGCCCCTGCTCTTTAGCCATTTTTATGGAAACGGGCGCGAATTCCGACAGATATGTATGGCAGCAGAGCGGGCGTCCGCAGATGCCTATGCC
>CASEDW010000075.1 GCA_949286775.1 uncultured Eubacteriales bacterium
TGAATATGTATATACATGCGAAAAACTCGACAAAGAGGAGCAGGTCGGATGGCTCGAAGTAAATGTAAGCTGCCCTAACGTACACGGCGGAGGAATGGCGTTTGGAACAAATGCGGACGCTGCTGCCGAAGTTGTAAGGGAAGTAAAGAAAGTCACGACAAAGCCGGTAATAATCAAGCTTTCTCCGAATGTAACTGATATCGTTTCCATAGCGAAAGCATGCGAAGAGGCGGGAGCCGACGGAGTAAGCCTTATAAATACCCTTCTTGGAATGAACATAGATATCCGCACAAGAAGACCGATTCTCAAGAACAATATGGGCGGAATGTCAGGCCCTGCGGTATTTCCGATAGCCCTCAGAATGGTATATCAGGTCGCGAATGCAGTTGACATACCTGTCATAGGAATGGGCGGAGTTTCTACGGCGGAAGACGTAATCAAGATGATGCTGGCCGGAGCCACAGCCGTTGAAGTGGGCGCGGCCAACCTTGTGGATCCATATGCCTGCCGGACGATCATAGAAGACCTTCCGGGGGTTTGTGATAAATACAACATTAACAGTTTAAAAGAAATTATTAAAGGAGTGAAACCATGGGAAGAGATGTGATCATTGCCTGCGATTTTTCAAGCGCGGAGGATACGCTTTCGTTTCTTGACAAATTTCAGGACGTAAAACCTTTCGTTAAGATTGGAATGGAGCTGTTTTACGCAGCGGGTCCACAGATGGTAAAAGAGATCAAAAAGAGAGGACACAAGATATTCCTCGATCTCAAGCTTCACGATATTCCGAATACTGTAAAGAAAGCCATGAAAGTGCTTTCAAATCTTGATGTAGATATCTGCAACTGCCATGCGGCCGGTACAGGACGCATGATGGAGGCGGCTCTTGAAGGAGCTACAAGACCTGACGGAACGAGGCCTTTAGTAATAGCTGTTACCCAGCTTACATCGACTGATCAGGAAACTATGGAAAAAGATATCCTCATTGAAAAACCTATCGACGAAGTTGTTATGAGCTACGCCATGACCGCGAAAAACGCGGGACTTGACGGCGTTGTATGCTCGCCTCTCGAAGCGGGAAAAGTACATGATAAATGCGGAAAAGATTTCCTTACTATTACCCCGGGCGTGCGTTTCGCGGACGGCGATATCGGAGATCAGAAACGCGTTATGACTCCTGCCGAAGCTAAAAAGATCGGTTCTGATTTTATAGTTGTAGGACGTCCGATAACTCAGGCGGAAGATCCTGTAGCGGCATACAAGAGATGCTGCGATGAATTCATTGATTGAGCATTCAGATATTTGGAGGAAACGCGATGAGAAACGTAAACGATATTCTTGATCTGACTACGGATGAGATAGATGATCTCATAGAAACAGCATGCGACATTATAGAAAATCCAAAGAAATATTCGGAAGTTTGTCACGGAAAAAAACTGGCGACGCTGTTCTTTGAACCTTCGACAAGAACAAGGCTCAGCTTTGAAGCTGCGATGTATGAACTGGGCGGAAACGTGCTTTCTGTTTCGAGCGCGGCGTCATCGTCGGCCAGCAAAGGCGAAAGCGTTGCAGATACTGCTAAAACGGTGAGCTGCTACGCTGATATCATCGCCATGAGACATCCGAAAGAGGGAGCGCCGTATGTCGCTTCATTAAACGCGTCTATCCCTGTTATAAATGCCGGCGACGGAGGACACAATCATCCTACGCAGACACTGGCGGATCTTCTTACGATATACCGTGAAAAGGGAACTTTTGACAATCTGACGATCGGATTTTGCGGCGATCTTAAATTCGGACGTACTGTTCATTCCCTCATAAACGCGATGTCAAGATATAAAAATGTCAGAATCATCCTTATATCACCTGAAGAATTAAAGGTTCCGAGTTATGTCAGAAATGATGTGCTTGAGAAAAATCACATGGAATATGTAGAGACAAAGGATCTTTTAAAGGCGATGCCGGAACTCGATATTCTCTATATGACGCGTGTGCAGCAGGAACGTTTCTTCAATGAGGAGGATTATCTCAGACTTAAAGACAGCTATATACTTGATCCGCCAAAGCTTGCAAACGCGAAAAAAGACCTTTGCATCATGCATCCTTTCCCTCGTGTAAACGAGATAAGCGTGGCGATCGACGATGATCCGAGAGCATGTTACTTTAAACAGATATTAAACGGAAAATATATGAGAATGGCACTCATCCTTAAATTACTGAAGGAGGCTGGAACAATATGAATATAGATTCGATTCAGAACGGTGTTGTAATAGATCATATTTCAGCTGGCTCGGGAATGAAACTCTATGAGCTTCTCGGCCTCGATAAGCTTGACTGTTCGGTGGCGATCATAAAAAACGCGTCGAGCCATAAAAAAGGTAAAAAGGATATTATAAAGATAGATACAGAGTTTCCTTTAAATCTTGATATTGTCGGATATGTTGATCCGGAGGCGACGGTTAATATCATAAAAGACGGAAAACTCGTTGAAAAACGTGAACTCAGCATTCCGGAAAAACTCGTCAATGTTATTAAATGCAAAAATCCGAGGTGCATTACTTCTACCGAGCAGGAACTTGATCATGTTTTCAGACTTGTCGACAAAGAAGAAAAGATATACCGCTGCATTTACTGCGAGGCAAGAGCGAGATGATTAAGAATATTATTTTTGACGTTGGAAATGTTTTATTCGACTATTGCTGGACTAAGCCTCTTGTGGAGTATGGACTTACAGAGCAGCGGGCGAAGGAAATAGACAGACTTGTTTTGAAGGACGACATCTGGCAGGAGTATGACAACGGTTTTATAGGTCATGAAGAGGCGAAAAAACAGTACACCGAAAAATATCCGGAGATCGCGGAATATACAAATTACTTTTTTGATAATATGCATTGGATAAACATTCCGCGGCCTGATGTGTGGGAAGTGATACCGCATCTTAAAGACAAAGGCTATGGGATTTATATCTTGTCAAATTATCCCGAGGATCTCTTTAAAGCCCATACAAAAGGAGCTTCCTTCATCGATCAGCTTGACGGCGGCGTCGTGTCTTACCAGGCTCACGTCGGAAAGCCGGATGAAAGGATATATAAATTTCTTCTCGAAAAATATGATCTGAAAGCAGAAGAATGTATTTTTTACGATGACAAACAGGAAAATGTCGAAGCTGCGTTAAAACTCGGCATCAAAAGCATCGTAATCACTTCCGAAAAACAGCTTTTGGAAGAGATGGATAAATTATAAACAAGAGTCAGGGTAAGGGATTCTTTATAATGATAAAAAAAAGAGCCGCAGCAACGATTTTTGAATTTATAAAAATCGTTGCTGCGGCTCTCGTTTTTGTACTAAATTTACGCTTTTGCTTTCGGTCTTCTGATGCCGAAGAATACTACGAATCCTACGACAACGAGGATGATCATCATAAAGATTGTGCTCATGTACGAACCGCTTGCGTCATAGAGCGATGCGGCGATAGTTGAGAAGAACGACGCGATGATAAGATTTGAGTTGATAACCGGGAAGTTGATAGGATAGTGTTTGCGTCCGAAGAAGTCGCTGATGATAGCTGAGTTCGTCGGAGTTACACATCCGTATGCGAATCCGCCTACTATAAAACCGATTATGATCAGCGCGAAGCTTCCTGTGTTGATAGCGCCTATGAGAAGAAGCGCAGAAACAATAAAGATTGCCATGCACAGAAGCAGTGTGATCTTGTGACCTTTTTTGTCAAAGAGCGCGCCGAAGAATATGCGTCCTATACCGTTAAAGATCGATATGAGACCTACAACAGTAGCGATATCTCCTGAAGAAACCTCAGCGCCTACCTGCGTCGCGATGCCGTTTGCCTGCGCAACAAGTACGAGACCTACGCCTGAAAGTACGATTGCCCAAATATAGTAGCACCAGAAAGAAGGAGTCTTCATCATCTGGCCTGTTGTAGATTCTGAAGCAGGCTGACGTGTCACTTTTTTTGGAGATACAGCAGGTTTGTAATCATCTCCGGGAGTTACGATAAATATGCTGCATATAACGAGTACAACGAGAAGCACTACCGCGAAGATCTTGAATGTGTTCTGCCACTGATCTGAACCGTCTGAAGGCGACATAGCGGTATAAACTTTTCCGATGATAAATGAGCTGAGTCCGAAGCCCATAAGAAGGATACCTGAGATGAGACCCTGTTTGTCAGGGAACCATTTTGACATGGTGCTCATCGCAGCGTTGTAAGAGATTCCTGAGGCGAATCCGCCGATAACGCCGAATCCAAGGTAAAGGCTTACAGGAGAGTCGCCTGTTGTTGAAGCAAGCATAAATCCCGCGAAGAATAAGATGCCTGATACAATAATGAAAATTCTTGGACTGAATTTTTTCATTATAAATCCTGCTATAAGACCGCCTATGCAGAAAGATATCATTGCGATTGTAAATGTAAGTGAAAGTTCAGTTGACGACCATGGACGCGATTCGCCGATTGGTCTTGAAAAAACGGACCATGCGTATATAAGGCCGATAAGAAGCATTATGATTACGCCAAATACAGCATAGACCCAACGGTATAACCCGTTCATGTTTGCTTTCCTCCATCATTGAATTTATTCTATTCGGATATCATTCAATTATATAATATTTGAAAACATATATCCAAGACATTTTGTGCTTTATGTGTTCAAATATGCAAAAAGAAAATGCCCGTATCAAGAAGAAACGGACATTTTGCACAAAATTTTGAATTTCTTTTGTAAGATGCGATATGCCAAAGACAACAAAACTGCCGCCGTCAGCATGATAATTATCATAAGGATATCGGTTATGGCGGCGCTTTTAGTATATTTATAGAGCGCAGTGACAAGATCAGCGCCGAATATCATCTGAAGGGCATAAAGCTCAAGGCTTGCTTTTGCCGTTATGAAAAAGAATCCGCGGTCTTTTATGTATCCGCTAAGGCAGCAGAGCGATACGCAAACAGGCAGGGCGAGCACGAGGAAAAACTCATGAAACGGATAATTAATCCGGACCCTGAATCCGAAGAAATATAAAAGGGCAAGTCCCGCAAGTAAGATCATGATGTTAATAAATATGTTTTTAGTATGGCTGACTGCATTGCTAAAGCGGGTTTTAAGCAGATATCCGGCGATTATCACAGGGATACGGTTCGTAAAGATAAAAACCTCTGTGTATCCGAACGCA
>CASEDW010000076.1 GCA_949286775.1 uncultured Eubacteriales bacterium
ATGATCTGCAGCGCTTTTAACTGCGACAATGTGGGATTTCACATCGGCGAGGAGTTTGTGACCATCGATTACAACGCGAAAATTTCTTTTGACGATATACTGAAAATCGAGGAACGCGCCAACAGATATATCTGGGAAAATCATAAATTCATTTCCATGTGGCCTTCTAAAGACGAACTTAAAAATATAAAGTACAGAAGCAAAAAAGAGCTGACGGGAAACATCAGAATCGCTTCTTTCCCGGGAGCAGACACATGCGCCTGCTGCGGCACCCATGTTTCCTACAGCGCCGAGGTAGGGCTTGTCAAATTCACTTCATCCGAAAGTTTTCACGGCGGCACAAGATTTTCAGTCAGATTCGGCAAAAGAGCTTTTGATTTTCTTTCCGCTAATTATTCTCAGAACAAGTCCATCGGCATACTGCTGAGTACAAAAGAAAACAATACCTTTGATACTGTAAAGAAAATGTCCGATGAACTCTCCAACGTAAAATACGAATTAAACAGGCTTTTGGAAGAAAAACTCGATATCATAGCTTCCGCATATAAAGACAAAGGAGATACTTTATATATAACCTCCTCCATGTCTCCCGATATGGTCAGGAAACTCGCGGACAAGCTCAGAAATTCATGCAGAGGACGCGCCGCGGTATTTGCAGGCTCAGATACCGAAGGATATAAATACGCCATTTGCGGCGAACCTGATGATGTGGTATCGTTAAACAATAAAATAAAATCAGCGTTAAAGGGACGAGGCGGCGGAAAAGGCGGTTTCGCCCAGGGACAGGTATCAGCATGCGAAACATCGATACGCTCTCTTTTTACAACTGATTAATAGATTAATAACCGGAGAAATAATTTTGGCACATAAAATCAGAAAAGAAAAAGAAATAACAAGAAAAGAAATAATAGAAAAATACGGATTTACTCCGCAGCTCATAAAAAAATATCTTCCAAAGCCGAGAACCGTGAGAAATCCTTATTTCCGTTCCGGCGCTCCGCTTCAGTTCTGGAAAGAATCAGACGTACAGCGTGCTGCCGCTACTATCCCGGAAATTAAAAAGCAGATCAAACGAAGAAAAAACAAGCAGAATAAAGAAAAAAGGAAAATCAAAGACGCTGAGGAATTTCTCAAACAGTTTTCTCCCGAAATGCTTATCGAAGAAGGCAAACAGTTAGAAAGAAGGTTCTTTATTCATGTAGGACCTACAAACAGCGGAAAAACATATGAATCCCTTTGCGCTTTGAAAAAGGCCGATACAGGCGTTTACCTTGGTCCATTAAGACTTCTGGCTCTTGAGGTGGCGGAAAACCTCAACTATGACGGCGTTTTGTGCTCGCTTCTTACAGGCGAAGAATCAATTCCTGTACCTGGAGCCACAATTGTTTCATCTACAATAGAACTTTGCGATTACAACGAGCATTATGACGTTGCCGTTATTGACGAAGCTCAGATGATTGCCGATCCTTTCAGAGGCCCGAACTGGACGAGGGCGATATCTCTTATAGACGCTGATGAAGTCCATATCTGCCTTGCCCCTGAAGCCCTTCCGGTAATTGAGAACATCGTTAAAGAGCTCGGCAGCGAATATAGTGTAGTACAGCACGAACGCCTTGTACCCTTTGAATTCGCCGGCTTTTTCAGAGATATCACCGATGTTGAACCGGGAGACGCTCTCATTGCGTTTTCAAGGAAAAAAGTTCTTCAGATCGCCGCAGCCCTCGAAAAACAGGGTATAAAAGCAAGCGTTATATACGGTGCTCTCCCTCCCGAGTCGAGACGCGAGGAGGTACGCCGCTTCGCCGAAAAAGAAACGAGCGTAGTCGTTTCGACCGACGCTATCGGAATGGGTATTTCTCTTCCGATCAAACGCGTAATATTTACAGAGGTGGAAAAATTTGACGGAAACGATACGCGAAAACTGAATTTCACTGAAATAAAACAGATCGCGGGACGCGCCGGAAGATATAAGATGTATGATCTCGGTCAGGTTCTTACAATGAGCAATGTATCCCTTGTAAAAAATGCCATTAACAGCCCTGCCGAGCTTATCAAAAAAATAACTATAGGCTTTCCGAAGGAAGCTCTCGACTACGATTACCCGCTTGAAAACATGCTTAAGATCTGGGATTCTCTTCCGGAAAACGAGCTTTTTGTCAGAGCAGACATGAGAGACGCCGAGTTTTTGCTTTCTAAACTTAAGAAGATAGCCCAAAACACGACAAAAGAAATGATCTACTCTCTTATAACCTGTCCTATCGACATAAAAAACGATAAGCTGGTCAAATATTATACAGACTGCTGTCACAACATAATTAACAACATGCCTGTCATCAAACCGTATTTTAAAGAAAATACTCTCGAATCCTGCGAGCTCAAATATCACGCTTACGATGTATATCACCAGCTCATGAGACGTATCGGTATCGAAGATGACTGTAAAGAAGAAAAAGAAAATCTGAGCAAAAAAATAAACGATTTTCTCAAGAGCGAAAAAACCGATTTCTTAAAGCGATGCCGCATATGCGGAAAAATCCTCGACGTCAGAGGTCGTTTCAGTATCTGCGACGAATGCTATAACGCGAAATTTCATTTATCTGAGAAATAGAATTTTAATGATTCAGGCGGTTTCATGCATGCATGAAACCGCCTGACCTTTTGACAATGGTATTACAGGATGTCCTGTATCATATGGTATATTCCGTTCGTGATAATGCCGTTTCCCGTTTTTAACGCTTCATCTCTGAGGGATAAAAGCGCAGGCAGGATCATATCCTGCGCTTCCCCTGTTGAGATCATATAATCGATCGCCTGGGCAAGTTCTCTGATAACGGAAACGTTAGGTCCGAACTCGGCTTCCAAAACGATATTGTATTTTTTTATCTGTCTGACGAGTCTGCCGACAGCTTTTAAATCTATATTTTTCTGCGTCTCTTCTTTAGCATTGTCTGAGATCAAATCTTTGGAAACATCCGAAACAATCTCACTGCCCGATTCTGTTTCAGTATCAGGTTCTTTGTTCTTCTTATCCTTGTCGACGAAATATGTGAGCAGCTCAGGTGTTATCGTCACCTGCCATGCTCCCGGGAAATAATATTCATATTTTTCAATAAATCCCGCTTCCTGAAGGGTTTTCAGATACTCCGGAAGATCATTTTCCACTTCGTCCGAAAGTTCAACATCCCGGCTCGAAACTATATTGTCTTCTCCTTTGTATTTAAGCGACATCTGAAGAACGATGTCTTCCAGCGTTTCGCTGAGTTTTATTTCATTATTCATTGCTGCTTTTCCTTTTATAAATTTACCAGTTTCTCGTTACTGTCAGGACTATCTCTTCATTTTTGTCAATATGAAGTCCCGCTTTGATATTCTGATCTGAAACTTTCCAGTTTCCCTGAATAATAACAGGCCATCCGTCGTCAGATTCATAATTGATATTTAAAAATTCAAGACTTTCCAGCTCTTTTATCGCATCCGGAAGAAGTTTTCCCTCAAGATCAGGCATCTCGATGCGGGCATACTGAACGCCTGGCGCATAATAGATATGCGATACTTCCAGACTGTCGCCGTGGCTGTTTATATTGCACGAAAAAGTCGAACTTTCCGTAAGCTCAAGATCATACGAATAACTTATATCGTGGTTATCTGCGCTGTATATCGTAATATTGTGATCTCCTATGTCAGATTCGATAAGTCTTGTATACTGCTCACCATGGGGCAGCGTGTCGAGAAGTTCACCGTCATAATAAAGCTCAAGATCATATTTATCAAAGATCCAGTTCTTATGAAAATCAATCTCGATATAAAGCTCAAATCTCTTTAACGAACATGTCAGAACTATTTCTTCATCTGACTTGACTTTCTCACCCTCTTTTTTGTTCTGCCGCTTTACAATATAATCAGTATAATTTGAAATGGTATTTCCGTCTTCCGACTTTAATACTATATTTTCAAATCCTGTTTCCTTTATCTTTTCCACAGCGCTGCCGGCTTCAGCCCCAAGAACATTTGGAAAATCATAATAATACACCGGATCTTTTTTCGGTATTGCCGTAGGAGTCGGTTCCTGCGCTGTTTGAAAACCAGTCCCGCCGTTTTGAGCGCATCCGCCGCATCCGCCGATCAATACAAGGCTTAAAATCAGGCAGCAAACGCCGAGAATGCAGCAGATTGCGATTATTTTTCTTTTCATTACAAACCTCCGATCCCGGTTCTGTCAGTTTCTGTCCAGCAGGGCTAAAACGCCGTTTATCATAAGTAAAACGCCGATAAATACAAACATGATGTTTAAAACGCCGACCTGATTAAAAACAAGCACAACGCCGCATGTTATAAGCAGAATCGGTCTTATGCCGTCAGGGCGCAAAATTGTATCGTTCACCGCTCTTGTTCTGAAAAAGAAAGCGAGCCTCTGAATTCCGATAACAATAAGAGCTATCGCCAGGATATAAAGTATTATGGATACCACTAGAAATCCGAGAATTCCTGTTAAAACGCCTCCTACTATCATCAGAATCCCCTGATAAACCAGTTCCCTGACAATAAAATAGATTCCAAATCCCACAAGAGCAGCTCCGGCGCATATGGCCGCCAGCGTCACTATCCTGCTCTTTAATATAATACACAGAATACCAAATACAAGATAGATAACTCCCAATACATTGGTATTTTTTAAAGAATACATTAATAAATTCCCCTTTCGTCTCGTCTTAGCGCCAGTCTATATTGAAAATTTGTTTTTTCTATGAACTTTGCTGTCATCAAAGCTGACTGAATATATCACCCATACTGCAGTAAAACTCAAGTTCAGGTTTATAATATCCCATATTCGGGAGCGGATCGCGGTTTATTACAACAAGATGAGTCCCTCCGAAATAATCAAGCATACTTGCCGCAGGATAAACAGAAAGAGATGTTCCTGCCACAATAAGCAGTTCCGCTCTTCTAAGAGCATTCTTAGCTCCGCTCCATGCTTCTTCAGGCAGAGTTTCTCCGTATAATGTAACATCCGGTCTGATAATGCCGCCGCATTCGCATTTTGGCACTTTTTCTGTTGAAACAAAAATGTAATCTGCCGGATATTCTTTTTTGCATCTTGAACAATAATTTCTGAAAGTAGTTCCGTGAACCTCATATACCTGACTGCTTCCCGCTCTCTGATGAAGGCCGTCTATATTCTGAGTCACAACTGCCAGATCTTTTCCGCTGTTTTCTATCTCGGCGAGTTTATAATGCGTTATATTCGGCTGTATATCCCGAGTATCCATTTTCTGTCTGTAAAATTCAAAAAACACCTCCGGTTCATTTATAAGACATGAATGGCTTAAAAGATATTCCGGCGTATATTTATCAAATCTGACATCATGCTGATTATACAGACCGTCCTTGCTTCTGAAATCAGGAATTCCACTTTCGGTAGATACTCCCGCTCCTCCGAAAAAAACTATATGCTGACATTTATCTATAAGCTCTTTTAATCTTTCAATTTTCTCTTTCAAAGAAAACATCTCCTTTATAAAATGTTTTTACATAATAATTTTGCCACGATTATTATAGGGATTTATCCCAAATAATTATACAAAAAAAATTATATATATGCGACAGTTTTTTAATCTGAAAACTTAAGACAAAAACTCCTGCCGCCGGAATGATTTCCAATGACAGGAGTTTTTATATGTTTTATATATTTTATTTTATCTTTCTTTTGATGATCACTATAGTTACTGCGCCCGCAACCGCAATAATGATAAGCATAATCCATATGCCTGCAGCTGTTGTATCTCCTGTATTTACGCCTGATGTTATATTATCTTTACCACCGCTCTGATTATTTCCGGAAGGTTTGTTCTGATTGTTTCCGTCCGGTTTCTGATCATTCCCTAAAGGTTTATTCTGATCGTCGTCTCCCGGTGCAGGCGTAGGTTCTTTACTGTCGTCCGGCGTTTCTTCAACAGCCGTACATGATGCGATAATCTCTATCTTACCGTTTACTGAAGTTCCCGGTATCATAATCGTTCCTGCTGCAGCGTCATATTTATATACTTCTGCAGCAATCTCCTGACCGTTTACTTTTATCGTAATGCTTTCAGGAAGTTCATAACCGTCAGCCGCCTTAATTGTTCCAGTATAGTCAGTTCCTTCTGTCGCCGTCTTGGCGCCATCAAAACTTCCGTTCTCTACAGAAACAGCCACCTCATATGTCTCAGGAACCGGCTCCTGTGTATCCTCAACATAAAGGATCTCCGAACGGTCTCTTACTCTTAAGCGGTTTCCTTCGGCATCGTGCGATACAAAGCCTGTTGCGCTTACCGTCGCGCCCTCTTTTACAAATTCCTCAAGAGCCTGTGA
>CASEDW010000077.1 GCA_949286775.1 uncultured Eubacteriales bacterium
GTATTTATAGCAGTTTTCTAAAGTAGTGCTGGACATCTCGCCAACGGTTATAATCTCGGCGTCGGTGCCGAAAGTGGCTTCGTTAAGCTCTTTAAGATATTTGTGTATATTAGGACCGTCGGTATAGTATTTTCTTCCGTCGCCTGTCATATCGTCTTTAAACTCACCCTTGCTTATGAGGTTGATGACATCGAAGCGGAAGCCCTTTACGCCTTTGCTTATCCAGAAACGTATTATCTTTTGAACTTCACGCGTACCTCATGATTATCCCTCCCTGAAAACATGTTTAAACAAGTTAATTGTAGAATGGCACACTTGTTTAAACATGTCAATTGCTTTTTCTTGACTTTTCGCATGTTAAGTACATATAATATGAGCAAAATACGAATGTTTTCAGTGATTTTGAGAGTGCGCAGCTTTGGAATTGCGACTGACTCATAGATGCAAACATCAAAGGAAGTGACATAATGCCTCAGACAATATATGAATCAATTTACAGAGATTTAAAACAGAAGATAGAGGACGGAATATACGGTTACTCGGAACTTTTGCCGTCAGAGCATGCGCTGATAAAGGATTATGACTGTTCGCGCAACACAGTGCGGCGCGCTTTGGCTAACCTTGTTCATGACGGATATGTTCAGACGATACAGGGAAAGGGAGTGCGCTGTATATTCAAACCGGTGGATCAGACTTCGTATACTATAGGAAATATAGAATCATTCCATGAATCTTCCCTGAGAAATAATCAGACGGGACGTACCCGCGTCGTTCTGTTTACGGAGCTTACTGCTGATGAAAAGATAGAGGCAAGAACAGGATTCGCCAGAGGATCAGAGCTTTATTATATACAGCGAGTGCATTATTTAAATGACAAACCTCTGATACTTAACCACAACTATTTTCTAAAGGATGCCGTCCTGAATCTTACAAGTGAAATCGCGGAGGGCTCGATTTATGACTACATAGAAAATACGCTGGGCATGACCATAGTAAACAGTAAACGCGTTATAACGGTGGAAAAAGTGACGGAGATAGATGAAAAGTACCTTAATCTCAATGTGGAGGATTACAACTGCATGGCTGTGATAAGCAGCCACACTTATAACAGCGACGGCGTTATGTTTGAGTTTACGCAGTCAAGACATCGACCGGATTATTTCAGATTTTATGACAACGCGGTGCGAAAGATTCGGGGATGAAAAAGCATCAGTCAGAAATGGTTGATGCTTTATATTTGACTATAAAAATACAGAATCAGGAGAAAAATTTACAAAATGACAGACATTAAACTTGTTTTGGCACAGAACAGCAGGAGAGAATATAAGAGGATAAAGAAATTATATAAAGAAGCCTTTCCGCCTGATGAAAGAGCTCCGTTTTTTCTGCTGAAAAAGAGAGCTGCCCGGAAAAAAGGAGATTCGTGGAATGTATACGACGGCAGCAAATGGATAGGATGGGCATATATGGTGACATATAAAGATCTTGCCTATTTAAACTATCTGGCTATCGATAATTCTCAGAGAGGAAAAGGTTACGGCGTATACGTTATAGAAGAATTGAGAAAGATGTACGCCGGTAAGAAATTTTTTCTGGCGCTGGAGCAGCTTAATAAGAACGCTGAAAATTATGAGCAGAGAGTAAAAAGACATGCATTTTATGAAAGGTGCGGCCTTACAGATCTGCCGTATAAAATAAAAGAGGGAACCGTCGTATATTCGATAATGGGGACAGGCGAAACGGTAGAACCCGAAGAATACAGAGAAATGATGGATGATTTTCTGGGCGGATTTTTCACGCGGCTGATCGACACAAGAATATTGAAAGAGTAAAGTTGAGAAATATTTGATTTAATGTTATTTTATCATTCAGAAGTCTATCAGCTGATGCGTGACGGCGTATCTGACATGCATTGCATGAGCGATGAATATACTGCGGAAGAATTGCAGATGGAAGATAACGAAAAATTTACAGGAGAATGTGACAGATGATTCAAAATATAGAACCTCACAAATTTCATAATGAGTACAGGCCGGAGGCGAAGCCGTCGCCTGAAAGCAGTGTACTCAGAATGAAAGGAAGAAATCCACTGGCGAGGGTTTTAGAAATAAATGGCGAAAAAAGAATGGAATTTCCAAAGGCAAAAGCTTTTGACACTGAAAAACTTGTTTATGCCTTCAGTATAGATGAAACTGAGTATTTTCTTGATATAAGCGGAAGTACTGATGAGATCGAAGGATTCTCGTTTGACGAATTTAAAGGGTACAGAAGAGAGCTTGCAGAATCTCATATGTACGGGATGATCGTCTTTACGGCGGATCATCTCAATCAATGGTATCTGATAAGCAGGCACTGCGGTTTTTGCGGCGCCGCGACAGTTCATTCAAAGAAAGAGCGGGCAATGCATTGCCCTAAATGCGGCAGAGAAATCTATCCGAGTATCATGCCGGCAGTTATCGTCGGAGTTAAGAACGGTGATAAGCTGCTGATGACAAAATACAGAGGAAGAGATATCGCTTATTACGCGCTTATAGCCGGATTTGTGGAGATCGGCGAAACTCTTGAGGAATGCGTGGCAAGAGAAGTAATGGAGGAAACCGGTATAAAAGTAAAAAATATCAGATATTACAAATCGCAGCCATGGGGCATGGCCAGAGATTTGCTCGCGGGATTTTATTGCGAAGTGGACGGTGATGACGCTATTACGATTGATAGAAACGAACTTAAGCTTGCCGAGTGGGTAAACCGCGATGAGATAGAACTTCAGCCGGATGATTACAGCCTGACAAATGAAATGATGAAAACATTTAAGGAAGGCATCGAAAAATAAACGGATTTGAGTATTTTGTGTATTTATGATAGCATATACAGATATCAATTAATGATATCGGGATCAATAGTCTACTGCTGATCTTTTGAACCGGACATTATTGAAATACATGCAAAAGGAGATGTTAGATGAAAGTTTGTGTATATTGCGCGGCAGGAGAGTATGTCGACGAAAAATATAAAATAGCGATGAAAGAACTTGGACACAGCCTTGCGGATCATGGTCATGTGCTTGTGTTTGGCGGCGGAGCCGGAGGACTTATGGGAGCTGTCTTTAATGGCGTCAAGGAACACAATGGAACAGCCATAGGCGTAGTTCCTGATTTTATAAATGAATTTGAGCCTACAAATACAGGAGCTTTTAATATCACGGTTCCTGATATGGCAACGCGAAAACTGATCATGGAAAAGAATTCAGACGCGTTTATTGTTGCCCCGGGCGGTATCGGAACATTTGATGAATTCTTTCAGTGTCTTACATTGAAAGAACTCAAAAGACATAACCATCCTATCATTATATTTAATTTTGAGCATTTCTATGACGACCTCATTACTTTTATGAATAAATGCATAGAAAAGAAATTTATAAAGGAATCTGTTAGAGGTCTTGTCTGCATATGTACGACGGTAGATGAGATTTTTGAAAAACTGAAAGAGTTCGAAAACGCGAAATAAAAAAATCCCTCTGATGCGGTAAATGATATTTGTATCATCGCATCAGGGGGATTTTTTATGTCAGCTGTTATTCTTAATTTAGTAAAACAGGTTGAGCATAGTCTCTGAATTAGCTTCTGATAAAGCGTCCGAGTTATTGAGGAACAGCACATCTTTGATGTTTTTGCTCTCGATAAAATCTATAAGGCTGCCCGTATAATATCTGTAGTCAACGATATAAACATTCTGATAGTGATCTACCAAAAACGGCGCGAACGCGTTTCCGTATGATTCTTTGACCAGAAGTATGGACGAACCGTCAGTAATGTTCGGATTGTGTATCTCCGTAAGCGCCTGGTCGCCTCCTAAGAACGCGCTGTACTTGGAACCGGCGCTGGAATTTGACATATCGTTTACTACATTCAGCTCATATGTAGAGCCGTCGGCGTCCGTTACGGTTTCGTCGTTAGTACCCATCGGAATGTATCCGTATACGGTATCAGGATTGTTGGCAAGAGCCTCTGACTGATTACTGTACGAATAGAAAGTTCCGAGGAATCCCGGATACTGGACTTCTGTGAAATCAGAGAGCTCATGAGGCGTAAAGCCTTTTGCCTCGCAGAATTCAAGGTAAGCGTAATAAGCTCCGAGAGCCGTCCAGTGATGATCCGTGTTGTAGTAGATATATTCGGCGTTGTGATCTATAAGAGTATCCAGCACGGGAATCTGTATAACGCTCGGATCAAGCATACCGTTTATATAGTTGAACGCGTCGCGCACGCTTGAGCCGCCGAGATCTGACTGAATCGTCTCGTCAAGACATACGCTGAAGTTTGTCGGAGTAAGCATGTCATAGACATTTACGTCGGAATCCAAAGAAGCTCTTACTGTGTTTATCATCGAAGCGTAAGCGTCAGCGCCTCCCCGGTTGAAATAGTAGATTTCAAAACCTTTGTTGTCAGCTATATAGACTGTTCCGGCGACTTCAGGAGTGGCGTGAATCGTTCCGTCCGGAAGATTTTCGTCTGCATTTTGTTCAGGAGTCTCGGGAGCCGGCGTTGCTGACGTATCGGAAGTCTGGTTTCCGGGGGTCTGAGGTTCAGGCGTAGCAGTAACTTCCTGTTCCGGTTTTGGCGTAACCGTCTTAACAGGAGCAGGCTGCGTCGGAGAATCAGGGATTTCATCGGCTACGTGATTTGTATTGCCGTATATCTCCTGAGTATGAAGGCCATAGAGACTTTCAATGCCGGAACCCATCGAAAGAAAAGCTTCCCTGAAGGGATAAGTATCCGAATACCATGTGCTTACGTCATTGAAGAAGCTTCCATCCCATATTCCTGAAAGAGACATCGAAGGAAATTCGGCGAGCTTTCTTTTTTCGAGTTCAGATGACGCCGGACGCAGAGGAATCAGAAGTCCGAGAACAAACAAAACCGCTGCGATCACTTCAAATGTATAAATCATGCGGATGTTCCATTTTTTGAGCTCTTTTTTCTTTTTATTCTTTAAACGAGTTTCAGTTTCTTGATTCATCATAATCTCCTTTTAGAACTGATAGTAAAGGAACGGGCTGTAACTGTTTCCGATAAGCGCGATGACAGAAATGATAAAAAGCACTGCGCTTAATCCTATACGTATCGCGTAATATGTAGTCGCCGCCTCGTATTTGCTTCCGGTTCTGAACTTTATAAGCTCCATCAGTTTTTTGAAGATAGGAGTACATGCAAGTACGGCTACAATAAGGAAAAAGATGTTGTTGATAAATGTTATGCCGACAGCCGAACTTCCGGCAGGATTGCCGTTTAATCCGAACAGTCCCTTTAATGCCGTTCCGAGCTGTCCGAAATCTTCAAATCTGAAAAGCATCCATCCAATAAATACTATGAACAGCGTCAGCAGATGTCCTGCCGGTTTTGGAATGTGGTACATGTCTTTCGCGATAAGTTTGTTTTCTATAAATATAAATACAAAGAAGAAAAGTCCCCATAAAACGTAATTCCAGCTTGAGCCGTGCCAAAGTCCCGTGAGAGCCCAGACGATAAGCAGGTTTATTACAGTTCTTTTCGGTGAAATCCTGTTTCCTCCAAGAGGAATGTAGACATAATCACGGAAGAAGGAACTGAGTGAAATATGCCATCTGCGCCAGAAATCCTTGATCGACGAAGCTATATACGGATAATTAAAGTTTTCTTCGAAATGGAATCCGCAGATCCAGCCGAGACCTATGGCGATATCAGAATACGCGGCAAAGTCGAGGAAGAGCTGCAGCATGTAGCACAGTGAGCCGAGCCATACTCCGCTTACGGGAACGGCGCTTATATCTCCTGAAACGGATAAAAGCTGTTCCGCGAGAACGCCGCAGTGATTCGCGAGGATGGATTTTTTCGCAAGGCCGACACAGCAGCGGTATATACCGTTTGAAATATCGGAAAACAGACGTTTTCTGTGATGCATTTCATGCTGCACCGTGCTGTATCTTACGATGGGACCGGCGACGCAGTGATGAAACATCGATACGTAAGTAAGCAGCGTCACATAACTTTCCTCGGCTTCGATTTTGCCGTTGTATACATCGGCGACATAGGAAATAAGCTTAAAAGTATAAAATGAAATTCCTATCGGAAGCGCCAGATGAAGAAGCGGAGAGTTCGGATCGATGAGAGAGCCAAACATTCCGAGGAAAAATCCTGTATATTTAAAGAATACGAGAACTGCCAGCGAGAAAGCCACCGCGATTATCAGCCAGCGTTTCCTTTCATGGTGCGACAGCGTAGCGTAAATCTTTTTTGCCGCCAGCCATGATACAAATGTCATGACTATAAGCAGAATTACATATTTTAATCCGCCCCAACAATAAAAAATCAGGGAAAATATCAAAAGTACCTTGTTTTTTGATTCTGTCGTTTTATTCAGAAAATAAAACAGAAGGAACAAAGGTAAGAAAAAAAGCATAAAAAACAGACTTGAAAAAATCATTTATAGAACCCCTTAAAAATATTTTTCATTTATTCCCGTAAAGATAATTATAGAATGAACGTATTTTTGAGTCAAGGAATATACGACGGATTTCGCAAATGTTTTCGCATTTTTTTCGTATAGTTGTTACATTTCATGAACGACGCTGAAATCGTGTTTTATTTGACTTTTTTAAAGTTTATTGGGTATAATACAAAAACTGTAAAAATAAAAGTATAGGAGGTACCGATAATGCCTGATTTGATGCTTGACGCGTTAGTGGACTCTTTGAAAATACTGCCTTTTCTTTTTCTGACATACCTCCTTATGGAGTATATAGAGTACAACGCGATGGGAAAGCTTACTAAAGCAATAGGTAAGTTCAGACGCTCCGGTCCGTTATTCGGAGGAATCGTGGGTATAATCCCTCAGTGCGGATTTTCCGCTGCGGCTTCGGGATTGTTTTCCGGAGGAGTTATAAGTATAGGAACGCTCATAGCGGTGTTCTTTTCCACATCTGACGAAATGCTTCCTTTGTTTATATCCTACGGTGTTGCCGCCGACAGGATTATAAGTATTGTGATCGTAAAGATAATCATATCGATTGTGACGGGATTCGCGATAGATGGAATGCTCGCAGCGTTAAAAAAGAAGAGAATCAAGTCGATTCATGATTTTTGCGAAGATGAGCACTGCGACTGCGAAGACGGAATTTTCAAATCGGCGCTGATACATACGATAAAGATCTGGATATTTGTCTTAATAGTTAATATATGCCTGAATATCCTGTTAAGCAGCACAGGATTTATGAACATGTCGCAGTTTATAGGAAACAGGGCCTGGCTTGCGGTTCCCATAGTATGTCTGATAGGACTTATACCAAACTGCGCTTCTTCAATCGTCATAACCGAATGTTATCTGAACGGCATAATTTCGAGCGGAGCTATGATGGCGGGACTTCTTGTAAGCTGCGGCGTAGGACTCCTTGTCCTTTACAGATCAAATCACAGTTTAAAAGAAAATGTGACAATCACCGCCGCGATGTATGTAATGGGTATATTCTGGGGATTTGTTATAGAATTTTTTGGAATCGCGTTTTAAGAATCACGGCTGACTCATAGAAAGTATCATTTGTCGGACGACTCATCATATATGAAGATTATAAAATGCCCTCGCGGAAGGCTTCACAAGTCTTCCACGGGGGCATCGCTGTTATTTAAGAAATGCTCTGTAGGCTCTGTATGTTTCGTAAACGTCAGCTTTGCTTACTATTTCATACGGCGCGTGCATGCTCATGACTGCAACTCCGAAGTCGATTACTTCCATACCGAGATTTGCCATGATATAAGCGATCGTTCCGCCGCCTCCTTCGTCGACCTTTCCAAGTTCGGCAGTCTGATAAGAAATATTTTCAGAATCCATTATATTTCTTAAGAAGGCGATATATTCCGCGTTGGCGTCGTTTGAACCGGATTTGCCGCGTGAACCTGTATATTTGTTAAACACAGGGCCGCATCCGAGATAAGCGCTGTTATTAGGTTCAGACACATCAGAATAGTTTGGATCGTATGCCGCGCTTACGTCAGAAGAAAGAACATGGCTCTTCTTAAATGCCCGGCGTAAATTGAGTTCAGTATAGCATCCGCAAAGCTCCATAACTTCGGCTATTGTATCTTCAAAGAAACGGGAGTGCATTCCTGTAGCGCCTACGCTGCCGATTTCCTCTTTGTCCGTGAGCAGGCATACGCTTGTATACTCAGGATTTTCCTGATCGAGCAGCGCCATCAGAGACGGGTATGCGCATACGCGGTCGTCGTGGCCGTATCCGATTATCATGCTTCTGTCAAGACCAAGTTCTTTCGCGCTTCCGGCAGGAACGGCTTCTATTTCAGCTGAAATAAAATCATCTTCATCGATGCCGTATTTTTCTTTGAGAAGA